>NZ_JBEOZK010000012.1:0-200884 GCF_040297565.1 Streptomyces sp. NPDC001728 | reverse complement strand
CCGTCCGACCAGTCGACGTGGTCCGTCGGGTGCTCCGCGTGCAGGGTTCGGGGCAGCACCCCGTTCCGCATCGCCATCACCATCTTGATGACACCGCCGACACCGGCCGCAGCCTGCGCGTGCCCGATGTTGGACTTCAACGAGCCGAGCCAGAGCGGGTGTTCGTCCTCATGGTCCACGCCGTAGGTGTTGAAGAGTGCCTGTGCCTCGATCGGGTCGCCGAGGCGGGTCCCGGTGCCGTGGGCCTCGACCGCGTCGACCTGGCCCGCGCTGAGGTCCGCGTCGGCCAGGGCCTGGCGGATGACAGCCTCCTGCGAAGGGCCGCTGGGCGCGGTGAGGCCGTTGCTCGCGCCGTCCTGGTTGACGGCGCTGCCGCGTACGACGGCGAGGACCGGGTGGCCGTTGCGGACGGCGTCGGAGAGCCTCTCGACGAGCAGCAGGCCGACGCCCTCGCTCCAGCCGGTGCCGTCGGCCGTCGCGGAGAACGCCTTGCAGCGGCCGTCCGGGGACAGTCCGCGCTGGCGGCTGAACTCCACGAACATGCCGGGGCTCGCCATGATCGCGGCGCCACCGGCCAGCGCGAGCGAGCACTCTCCCTGCCGCAGCGACCGTACCGCGAGGTGCAGCGCCACCAGGGACGAGGAGCAGGCCGTGTCCACCGTGATCGCCGGGCCTTCGAGGCCCAGCGTGTAGGCGATGCGACCGGAGGCGATGCTGCCGAACTGGCCCGTCAGGAGGTAGCCGTCGATGACGCCCTCTGCGGCGTCCGCGAGCCGGGGCCCGTACTCCAGGCCGTAGGTGCCGGCGAAGACGCCGGTGTCGCTGCCGCGCAGGGTCGTCGGGTCGATGCCGGCCCGCTCGAACGTCTCCCAGGCCGTCTCCAGGAGCAGCCGCTGCTGCGGGTCCATGCCCGTCGCCTCGCGCGGGCTGATGCCGAAGAAGCCGGCGTCGAACCCGCCCGCCTCGTAAAGGAACCCGCCTCGGGCCGTCGAGGACTTGCCGACGGCCTCCGGGTCGGGGTCGTACAGGTCCTCGTCCCAGTCCCGGTCCTGGGGGAAGGGGCCGATGGCGTCGGTGCCCTCGCTGACCAGTTTCCACAGGTCCTCGGGCGAGGACACCCCGCCCGGGTAGCGGCAGGCCATGCCGACGATCGCGATCGGCTCGCCGGGATCGACGTCCGCGCGGCGGCCCGCGCTCCCGGGCGTCGCGGCCGTCTCGTACAGCAGCGCGTGCAGATGCGTGGCGAGCGCGTCGGGCGTGGGGTGGTCGAAGGCGACGGCCACGGGCAGGCGCAGCCCGAGCGCCAGGGCCAGACGGTTGCGCAGCACGACGGCGGCCGAGGACTCCAGGCCGAGGTCGCGGAACGTGTCGCCGGGCGCCCCGATCGCGGCGCCCCGGTCGGCCCCGAGCGCGTCGGCGGTCTGCTCCCGTACGACCTCCAGGAGGCGTCGACGGCGCTCAACCTCGGTCAACGCGTCTATTTCTGCGTGGAGTACGGTGACGGAGCGGGCCGCCTCGGCGGCGTCCGCGGCGGTGTCGTACGGGGGCAGCTCCAGACGCGCGGGCCCACCGGCGCTCCGGCCCTCGCCGCCCCGGCCCTGGTCTTCGCCGTCCGCGTCCCGGGGCTGCTGAAGGGCCGCCGCCCGGGTCAGGTCGACAGGCAGGCCGTGCGTCCACAGGTCGGCGAAGGCCGCCGACAGGGCCTGCCGCCCGTCGCGGTCGCGCACCAGCGACCCGGCCACCACGACGTCCGCCGCGAGACCGGTGTCCTCGACCGTCTCCTCGACGGCCAGCTTGAGCACGGGATGCGGTCCGGCCTCCAGGAACGCGCCGTGACCGTCCGCGAGCAGCGCGCGTACCGCTGACTCGAACCGCACCGGACGGCGCAACTGGCCGGCCCAGTAAGGCCCGTCGAGTTCCGTGGTGTCCACCGAGCCGCCGAGCGCGGAGGAGTAGAACGGGATCCGGGACGCGGCGGGCCGTACCGTCCGCAGCTCCGCGAGCAGCCGGTCCATGATCGTGTCCACCTGCGCCACATGGACCGGCACGTCGGACCGGATCCGGCGGGTGCGTACGCCCTCGGCGGACAGCGCCGCCAGGAGCTCGCCGAGCGCGTCCTCCTCGCCCGAGACCGTCACCGAGCGGGGACCGTTGACGGCGGCGAGACCCAGCCGGTCGCCCCACGGCGCGAGACGCTCCCGCATCTCCTCGGCGGACAGCAGCACCGCCACGATGCCGTGCCCACCCGCGAGTTCGTCGGTGAGGGCCGCACCCCACACCGCCGCGATGCGCAGCGCCTCGGCCCGCGGCAGCGCCCCGCACGCGTGCGCGGCGGCCATCTCGCCGATGCTGTGCCCGACCACCGCCACCGGCTCGACGCCCAGCGAGCGCCACTCCTCGGTCAGTGCGATCATGACAGCCACCAGGGCCGGCATCACGACGGCCGCGGACTCCAGCTCCGGGGCGCCATCGGCGCCCCGCAGGACATCGAGCAGGTCCCAGCCGACCAGCGGGCGCAGCTCGTCGGCGCAGGCGGTGAGGCTGCTCCGGAACGCCTCGGAACCGTCGAGCAGGTCGACGCCCATGCCGTCCCAGTGTGCGCCGAATCCGGAGTAGACGAAGACGGCGCCGGGCGCCGCACCGTCCTCCGGCAGCCGGCCCCGCCGTACCTCCGTGCCGACGTCCTCGATCCGGCCGGCCGCCAGCGCCCGCAGCCCCGTGAGCAGCTCGTCGCGGTCCCGGCCGAGGACCACGGCCCGGTGACCGGCGGCCTCGTCGGCCGCCGTCAGCGTGGCCGCGGCCGACGCCGGGGACAGGCCGGTGAGGCTGTCGAGCAGTTCCCCGGCAGCGGCGGCGCGGGCGCGCAGCGAGGCCGGCCCGGGCGCCGAGACCGGCCACAGTACGACGGGGCGGGGTGCAGCAGTCATCGTCTACCGTCTCCGAATTTCGGTGTGCGGGGGCTTCGGGCCGAGCTGGCGTGGAGGGGAAAGAAGGGTGTGGGGGCGTGGAGGGCGTGCAAGGTGTGGGGTTACGGGGCGGTCCGGGGTCCGGGACGGCGCCCTCGGGACCTGGACCGGTGCCCTCAGGCCTCGGACCGACGTCCTCGGGACCCGGACCGCACCCTCAGGCCACGGACCGGAGCCGTAAGGACCCGCCCCGGCCTCCTCAGGACCGGGCGCTGTGCTCGGCGCCGAGCAGTGAGGCGACGAGCCGGAGCGCGATGCCGGGTGCCGAGCGGTGGAAGAAGTGACCGCCGGCCAGGGTGAACACCCGGAAGTCGGCCGTCGTGTGGCGGGCCCACTCCGCGGCCAGCCGTGGTGTCACCAGCGGGTCGCTCGACCCGGCGAGCGCGCGGATCGGGACCGGCAGCGGGTCGAGCGCCGTGGTGGCGCCCCGGCCGGAGGTGTGGCCGTGCACGAGGCTCAGGTCGTCGCGCAGCACGGCGACGGCGAGCCGGAGCCACTCCGGGTAGCGCCGCACCAGGTCGGGCAGCCCGCCGAGGCCGGCCATCCACGCCGTCAGCTCCTCGTCGGTGCGCCGCTGCGGCGGGACGGCGTCGTCCAGGTGCGGCCGGTGCGGCGGCGGGCAGGCCCCGACGAGGAGTTGCCGGGGCGGGGTGAGACCGCGCTCGATGCGCCGCCGGGTCAGCGCGTGGGCGACGATGCCGCCCATGCTGTGCCCGTAGAAGGCGTAGGGAGCATCGAGCAGCGGGTCGAGTGCCTCGTCGAGCTCGTCGACGAGCCGCGTGAACTCCCGCAGCCTGGGCTCCTTGATCCGGTGCTCGCGGCCGGGCAGTTGCACCGGTACGACGGCGACGGCGCCGCCCAGACGCTCCTGCCAGCCGGAGAACGAGGAGGCCGCGCCGCCCGCGTGGTGGAAGCAGAACAGCCGCAGCGGCGCCCGCGTCGGGTCGGGCTGCCGGGGCAGCAGATACGCCGAGCGGGCCGGGACCGGGGCCGAGCCCCGGCGGGCCGGAACGGCCGTACCGGACCCGACGGAGGCGCCGGTCATGTCCCCACCGTCCGTGCCGCCGCCGTGAGCGCGAAGACGTCGTGGAGGCTGGTCGACTCCAGGACCTGCGTCATCGGCACCCGCTGTCCGGTCTCCCGCTCGATCGCGGTCAGCAGCGTCAGCAGGTGGAGCGAGTCCCAGCCGGGCAGTTCGTCGAATCCGGCGCCGACCGTCGCGGGCGTGAGGGAGAGACCGATCTCGCTCTCCACGAGGGTGAGGAAGTCGTCGAGGTTCTTCACTGGTGCAGCCCTCCCAGGCTCAGGGTCAGCCGGAGGTGCTCCGGCGGCGCGGTGATGTCCGCCAGGTCGTGACGGAAGAGGACGGGCGAGCCGTCGGGGCCGCCGCCCGGGGCGTCCGGCGCGAAGCCGTTGGCGGGATAGAAGTCCCGCACCTTGCCGTTCTTGGCCGACGGCCGGTAGCCGGCCCGTGCCGTGCTCAGGCCCTGCTCACGGGCGTGGCCGAGCAGCGCCGACAGGCAGGCCTGCTCGATGCCGCGGGCGAACACCCGGCAGCTGAGTAGGAAGTTGTCGATGACGAGGGCGTCGTCGTCGCGGTGGGCGAGGACGGCGCCGACGATGCCGTTGTCGCCGAACCGGTCGCCGGAGCGGATCGTCAGGACGAGGGAGTCCGGCGCTGCCGCCCGCTCGGCCACCTCGGCTTCCTGGAGCCGCTCGGTGGTCAGGTTGAACTGGTTGGTACGCAAGGTAAGTTGGGAGACCCGGGACAGTTCGGCGGGCGAGGCGTCGGCGAACCGCACCTGGACGTCCAGCTCGCGCAGGTAGTCGTCGAGGGACGAGAAGCTGTCCAGGAAGTCCTTGCGGTCCAGATCCTCCCGGTACCGCTCGGGGCGCTTCAGGTCGTCGGCCGTGATGTCCCGTACGGTGAACCAGCCGTCCCGCAGCAGCTTCTCGACGTGCAGCGCCGGCTCGTCGTCGAGCGCGACCACCGCGACGTCGGGCAGCTCACGGGTGACGAGGCCGTACTCGTACGGACTGTCGTCGGCGAACACGAAGCTGTCGACGCCGAGATTCAGCTCGGCGGCCAGCTCACGCAGATTGTCGTGCTTGGGGCGCCAGTTGGCGACCACGCGGACGAAGTCGTCCTCGCGCAGCGTCATGTCCGGGTGCGAGCTGAGCACCTCGCGCACCGGCTCCAGGTCGTTCTTGCTGACCGCGGCGAGCAGCACGCCCTGCGAGGCGATCTGCCGCGCCGAACGCTGAAGCTTGCGGAAGGCCTCACCACGGTAGGAGCCGGACACCTCGATGCCCTCGATCCCGTCGTCGCCGAGGATCCCGCCCCACACCGTGTTGTCCAGGTCGAGGACCAGGACCTTCTTCGCCCGCCCGGCGCTCGCGCGGAACACGCCGGACAGCTCGGCCGCGTACGCCGCCTGCGCCTCGGGCGACAGCTCGGTGTGCGTGTAGACACCGAGCCGGTCGTCGCGCAGCGGCAGCGTCGCGCCGAGCAGCGGGTCGAAGTCGATGACCGTCAGCGAGGGGTGCTCGTCCATCAGGCGCAGCAGGCGCGCGTTGGCCTCCCGCCACACCGCGCCGAGCCGCGCCCGGTCGCGCAGCGCGACCAGCTGCGCCGGCCACTCGCGCGGCAGCGGAAGGGTGTTGAGGACCAGTGTGCCGCGGCCCACACCGTCGAACACGCCGGCGAGCCCGCCGAGCAGCCGCAGCTTCTCGTCGAAGACCCGGGCCACGTCCTCGGGCCGCCAGGGCAGCGGGACCTCGTCGAAGACGACGGAGGCGTCCAGCAGGCACACGACGGCGTCGGGCTCCGCCGCGTACAGCTCGCTCCCGGTGTCCGACAGGTCGAAGACGTAACTGTCGAAGTCGGACACGTGCGGGCGCAGCAGCAGTCCGTGCCGGGCCAGCTCGGCGGTGACCGGCGCGACGAGGCCGGACACGGTGCTGTGCCCGGTGAAGGCCACCGACACGACCGGTGTGCCCGGGTGTTCGGCGAGCACGGCGTCCGGGTCGACGCGGGCCAGCAGGTTGCCCGCCCGGCGCCGCCCGGCGGTGTCGGTGGCGCCGACCAGCGCTCGTACCCGCGGGTACTCGGCGGCCACTCGGCCCCGCTCGTGCAGCGACCGCAGCGTGCCGTCGTCGTCCGTCTTCTCGACCATTCCCAGCTCTCCCGTACGTCGGGTGCGACGTCGGCCATGCTTGGCGAGCGTTCTAAAGCCGCCCTTGCAGCCGCCTATGCCGGGTCTTGTGGATCTCGGTGCGAGGAGAGCGGCGTCAGAGCGGGGTTAGGCCCTCTTAAGTCGTGGTTTGGCGAGCCCGCCTAGATCTTGGTCCGCGCAACGGCGTGAACGGCGGCCGGCCGACCCGGCCGTCTCGGCGACCGCGATTCCTTGGAGGAACCCATGGCGACCGCACTTTCCGCAGAGCTGGAGTTCGACCTCGACCTCGACCTGGAGGTCGTCGTCCAGGACGCCCCGGCGACGGAGGCCAAGTCCTTCACGGGCACCGGCACCTGTCTCTCCTGCCCGGTCACGTCCTGGCACTGCTGATCGGCCCCACCGGCTGATCGCGCGCCGGGCGGGCACGGCCCTCCGGGGCCCGCGCCGCCCGGCGCACCCATGCCACTGCCACCACGTACGCACGTTTACATGGACGCACGCACAGAACGGACCGGGGACCGACACGTGACGGACAGTGAGATCTTCGACGCCGCCGGGACGGTGCTGCTGCGCGCCGCCGCCCGCCCCGTGCCACCCGCCGACGGCGCGCCCCCTGCTTCCGGCGCCGCCGACCTCGCCGCCGACCTCGCCGCCGGCCTCGCCTCCGACGAAGCGCTGCGGGCCGAGGTCGTGCGGCTCGCGGCCGACCCGGTCTTCCTCGCAGCGGTACGGCTCGCCAGCCCGAGCCTGGCCGACGAGGCCGAGAAGGTCCGGGCCGGGGCCCCGGTCAAGCGCAAGCGACTCGTACGTACGGTCGTCTCGCTGACCAAGTACCGCCTCCGTGCGACCTTCCGGGCCACGCCCTTCGGCCACTTCGCGGGCGTCGCGCTCGCCGGTACCGGCACCGGTACCGACGTCGTACGGGAGGTGGGCGACGCGCACCGGAGCGCGAGCCGGCCCGACGCGGCCTGGCTGTACGGCCTGCTCGCCGACGAGGTCGTCACGACCCCGGGACTGCGCGAGCACGCCGCCCTGACCGCCAACCCGCTGCGCACCGTACGCGACGGCCGCGTGGTCCTCGTCGACCACCACGATCCCACGGGGAAGCACCGGTTGGCGCACTCCGTGCGGTCGAGCGCGGTCGTTGCCCACGTCCTGGAGCGGGCTGCCGGGCCGGTCGCCTGGCCCGAGCTGGTCGCCGGACTCGCCGAGAGCTTCCCGCAGGCCCCGGCGGCGACCGTGGAGTGGACGGTGGGGCAACTGGTCCGCGGCGGCTTCCTGTTGAGCGACCTGATGCCGCCGCCCGACCACACCGCCCCGCTCGACCACGTCCTCGACCGGCTCGCGGGCGTCGACCACCCGCTGCCCCGGGCCCTCGGCGCGATACGTGCCGGGCTCACCGCCCTCGACTCGGCACCGCCGGCCGGGCGTGGTCCGGCGCTGGCAGAGGTCACCGCTCGGATGCGGGCGCTGCGCGAGGCCGACGACCTGATCCAGTCGGACTTGCGGCTCGACGCGCGGCTCGTCCTGCCGGCCGAGGTCGGCCGGGAGGCCGAGCGGGCCGCCGCCGCCCTCTGGCGGACCACGGCCACCCGCCCGGGCATGCCGCACCTGCGCGCGTACCACCTGGCCTTTCTGGAGCGGTACGGCACCGAGCGCGCCGTGCCGCTGCTCGAACTCCTCGACGAGGCGCGCGGCCTCGGCCTCCCCGGGTCCTACCGGAGCGGCGCGGGCGCGGACGGCACACCGGCCGAGCCGACGTCCCCCTCGGCGGACGACCGCCGCCGCGACCAGCTCCTCGGAGAGCTGCTGCGGGCGGCCCTGCGGAGCCCGGAGGGGGGCGGGGACGGCCCCGCCGAGATCGTCCTCGACGACACGACGTTGGACGCGCTGGGCGAGTCGACGGAGGGCAGCGCCCCGGAGCGCGGAGTGCCGACCTCGCTGGAACTGGGCGTCGAACTCGCCGCCGACAGCTGGGAGGCCCTGCTCGCCGGCGACTTCCACCTGATCCTGGGAGCGAACCCCGGCTCGCCCCGAGCGGGCGCCACGTTCGGCCGCTTCGCGCCGATTCTGGCCGACGACGGCGAGGCGCTCGCGGCGATCGTCGCGCGGGCGGAGGGGCTGGCGGGGCGGTCGGCGGGGTTCGAGGTAGGGCGGTCGGCGGGATACGAGGCGGGGCGGTCGGCGGAGGGTGCGGCGGGGCGGCCCGGCGAGGGCCCGGCGGGCCGGTCCGCAGTGGATCCGGCGGGGAGTTCCGCAGAGGGTGAGGCGCGCCGGTCCGCTCTGGGCTCGGCGGGCCGGTCCGCAGTGGACGCGGCGAACCGGTCCGTGGACACGGTGCACCGGTCCGCCGAGGACCCGACGGTGGACCCGGTGCGGCCTCCGTCAGCGGATGTGCCTCGCGCCCCGACGAGCGAGCTGGTCGCCACCGTCGCGTACCGGCCGCGCGTCGCCCGTTCCGCGAACGTCGCCACCGTGCCCCCGTTGCTCCCGTTCCGCATCCCGCTCGGCGTCCCGGCCTCCGCCGCCCGCGGCGACATCACGGACCTGCGCCCCGAGGACCTCGCCGTCCACGCCGACCTGAACCGGATGTGGATCGTCCACACGCCGACGGGCCGGGCGGTGCGCCCGGTGTCGCACTCGATGCTCAATCCCGGCAGCGGCCATCTGCCGTACGCGGCACGCTTCCTGCTCGAACTCGGCTACGAGGGCCACGACTGGTGCCCCCCTTGGAACTGGGGCTCCTGGGCCGCCGCCCCGGCCCTGCCCCGGGTCCGGCTGGGCCGCACCGTGCTCGCGCCCGCCCGCTGGCTCCCGGACAGCGCGCTCCGCGAGGACGCCGCCGCCCGTACCGACGGCACGGGTCCGGGCTGGCGCGAGGCCGTCACCGGGTGGCGGATGCGCCTCGGGGTGCCCCGGTACGTGCTGCTCGCGCGGGCGGACAACCGGGTCACGGTCGACCTCGGCGACCCGCGCCATCTGCTCGTCCTGCACGACGAGGTGAAGCGGCCGAGGGGCCTGGTGATCAACGAGTGGTACGGCGGCCCGCACGGCACGGGCTGGTTCGCCGGGCCCGACGGCCCGCACGCCTGCGAACTGGTCGTCCCGCTCTTCGCCCGCCGGCCCCGAGCCTCGGCTGCCCCGGCCGTGCTGCCCGCCGCCGCGCAGGCGCACGCCGGGCGACGGGCCGTGCTGCCCGGCGGCGAGTGGCTGTACGCCAAGGTGTACGTCCCCGAGGGCCTCCAGGACCAGGTCCTTGCCCGGCATGTGAGCCGGCTCGTCGCCTCGGACGCGGTGCGCGCCGCCGGGCCCGACGGCTGGTTCTTCCTCCGCTACGCGGACCCCGATCCGCATCTGCGCCTGCGATTCCGGGGCAAGCCGGAGACCCTGTGGCCGGTGCTGCTGCCGGCCGTACGGGAGTGGGCGGAGGAGCTGCGGGACGCCGGCCTGACGGACCGGCTGGTGCTCGACACGTACGACCCCGAGACGGAGCGGTACGGAGGCCCGGCGGCGCTCGTCCACGCCGAACGGGTCTTCCGCGCGGACAGCGCGGACGTACTGGCGCAGCTGGCGGGTGGCGGCGACGGCGGCGGGCTGCCGGTGGTCACGCGGGCCGCGCTCGGCATCCTCGACCTCCTCACCGGGCTCGGCAGCCAGGAGGAGGCTCTCGACTGGCTCGGCGACCCCCGCTTCCTGTCCCGGCGTTCGGAGGTGGCCCGCGCCACGAAGGAGGCCGTCGCCGACCTCTTCTCCGACGCCACCGGCTCCGCGCCGCGCGCCGCGCGCGCCGAGACGCTGAGGGTCCTGCGCGCCACCCTCGCCCCGTACCGCAGGGCCCCGGTCGCGCTGAGCCTCGCGCACATGCACTGCAACCGGCTGATCGGCACCCGTCGCGAGGAGGAGGTCCTCGCGCACGTGACGGCCCGCGAAGGCCTGGCCCTGGCCCTCAGCAGGAAGAGGCACGACCGATGACCCAAGCCCACCGAGCCAACCGGAACGAGAAGGCCCCTGCTCCGGCTTCGGTCCCTGCTTCGGCCCCGGCCCCCGTTTCGGCCCCGGCCCCAGTTCCGGCTTCCACCACAGGCCCGGCCTTGGGCTTGACCCCGAGCCTGGTCTTGGCTTCCGCCCCAGCCTCGATCCCGGTCCCCGCCTCGGCCTCGACCCTGGCCTCGCCCTCGACTCCAGCCCCGGCCCCGGCCCCGGCCCCGGCCTTGACTCCGGCTCCGGCCTCGGCCCCGGCCCGTGCCCCGGCCCCCAGCCCCGATCCCGCCGCCAACCCCACTCACCGCCCCAGCCCGCCCGACTCCGCGCTCCGCGTCGCCCTCGACGTCGCCGAGCGGCTCCGCGATCCCGAACGGGTCGCCCGCGTCACCGCGGAGGAGTTCGCCGGGGTGCCGGGGGAGTCGATGCTGCCCGGGTGGCAGCCGGCCTCCGTGCTGCTCGGGCATCCCGGCGTCGGGCTGTTGCACGACCGTTGCGCGCGGCACGACGACGCGTGGCGCGCGCCCGCGCACGCGCATCTCGCCGCCGCCACCGCGCTCGCCCCGCGTGAGGGACCCGCCGCCGTGGGGAACCTCTTGATACCCGCGCTGCTCGGCGCCGAGGCCACCGGCGGCTACACCCGGCTGCTCGAACGCGGCACCGACGTGCTCGCCGGGCACGCCCGCGCCCGGGCCGCCGCGCTGCGGGAGCGTTGGGGCTCCGGGCTCTCGTACCTCGACTACGACGTCGTCGCCGGCCTCACCGGCCAGGGCAGGGTGCTCCTCGCGGCGGCCGTCCGGGGCGACGAGCGGGCCGCGCAGGCCCTGGAGAACATCCTCGCCCTGCTGGTCGCGCTCACCGAACCGCGTCGGTTCGACGGCGTCGAGGTCCCCGGCTGGTGGTGCGCCCCCGAGCGCTACGAGGTACCCCGCGACCGGGCCGCCTACCCGCGCGGCGACTTCAACGCGGGCGCCGCCCACGGCGTCTGCGGCCCGCTCGCCCTCCTGTCACTGGCCCACCGGGCCGGCCATGCCGTGCCCGGCACCGCCGACGCGCTCCGGCGGATCACCGACTGGCTGGGCGGGCACGCGTACGAGAACGGGCACGGCGCGGTCGCGTGGCCCGGCCGGGTCGCCTTCGACGAGGAGACCGGCGCCGCGCCGCCCGCCCGGGGCGCGACGACGCGGGCCGGGTGGTGCTACGGCACCGCCGGCATCGCCGGCGCGCTCCACCTGGCGGGCACGGAACTGGGCGACCCCTCGGTCACCCGCCTGGCCGTCGACGCGATGACCGCCCTCCTCGCCCGGCCGCTCGCCGAACTCGGCGGCGACGACCCGGGTTTCTGCCACGGCCTCGCAGGCGTCCTGCACGCCGCCGTCCGGCTCGCCGAACGCACCGGCGAGCCCGCGCTCTGGCACGGCGCCGACCGCCTGGCGGACGCGCTGGTCTCCCTCCACGACGCCGAATCCGCCTTCGGATACCGCCAGTTGGTACGGACTCCCGGAGGTACGGTCGTCCTGGAGAGCCCGTCCCTCATCGACGGCGCCGCCGGCGTGGCCCTGACCCTCCTCGGCTACGCGGAGGCGGCGCGCGCCAGGAGGCCGTGGGTCCCGGCCACCGTGGACGGGACCACCACGGACGGGGTCACCACGGCCCCAGCCACCACGGCCGGGGCCGTGGTGGCTGGGCTCCCCACGGACTGGGACGCGGTCTTCCTGACCTCGTGATGACCACCGCGTGTGCACCGCCGTCCGGCCGGGCCCTTCCGGCCACGCCCGTCCGGCCAGGCCTCGGGCCGCACCGGAACCGACCGACGACAGGAACGACGGCATGACCGAGAGCAAGAGTCGCCTGCTGGCCATCAGCGACCTGCACGTCGCCTACCGGCAGAACCGGGCGATCGTGGAGTCGCTGCGCCCCACGACGGACGACGACTGGCTGCTCGTCGCGGGAGACGTCGGCGAGCTGTCCGAGGACATCGAGTGGGCCCTGTCCCTGCTGAGCGAGCGCTTCGCCCAGGTGGTGTGGACACCCGGCAACCACGAACTGTGGACGCCGAAGGAGGACGCGGTCCAACTGCGCGGCCAGGAGCGGTACGAGCACCTCGTCGCCCTGTGCCGCCGCCTCGGCGTCCTGACGCCCGAGGACCCGTACCCCGTGTGGCACGGCGTGGGCGGCCCGGTCACGGTGGCGCCGCTCTTCGTGCTGTACGACTACTCGTTCCGCGTGCCAGGAGTCACCACCAAGGAGGAGTCCCTCGCCCGCGCCGAGGAGAACGGCATCGTCTGCACCGACGAGTTCTTCCTCCACCCCGACCCGTACCCGAGCCGCGAGGCCTGGTGCGAGGCCCGCGTCGCGCTGACCGAGAGGCGCCTCGCGGCCGTCGACGCGGAGCTGCCGACGGTGCTCGTCAACCACTACCCGCTCGTCCGCGAACCCACCCGGATCCTGCGCCACCCCGACTTCGCGCAGTGGTGCGGCACGGAACGGACCGCGGACTGGCACCTCCGCTTCCGGGCCCGCGCGGTCGTCTACGGCCATCTGCACATCCCCCGGACGACCTGGCACGACGGGGTGCGCTTCGAGGAGGTGTCGGTCGGCTACCCGCGCGAGTGGAGCCGTCCGCGCCACCCGGAGGTCGGCCTCCGCCGGATCCTTCCCGAGGAGCGCGAGCACGGGGAGCGCAAGCCCGAGGAGCGCAAGTGATCGAACGCCTGGTGCCGGAGAGCGTCGTCGCCGTGGACGCCTTCGAGGACGTCGTCGAGCCCGGCGACCTCCACCCGGCGGAGTCCGCGCTGATCGCGAAGGCCGTCGACTCCCGGCGCCGCGAGTTCACCACCGCCCGCCGGTGCGCCCGGCAGGCCCTGGCGGCCCTGGGCGCGCCCGCCGCGCCGCTGCTCCCCGGCGCGCACGGCGCACCGGTCTGGCCCGAGGGCACCCTCGGCAGCATCACCCACTGCGCGGGCTTCCGCGCGGCGGTCGCCGCCCGCTCGCCCGATGTCGCCGCCCTCGGTATCGACGCCGAACCGAACGAACCCGTGCCCGACGGCGTCCTCGGGGCCATCGCCCTGCCCGGCGAACAGCGGCATCTGCGCGAACTGTCGCGGGTGGAGCCCGAAGTCCGTTGGGACCGGCTGCTGTTCAGCGCGAAGGAGGCCGTGTACAAGACCTGGTACCCCTGGACCGGTCGGCGCCTGCGCTTCGAGGACGCGGCCCTCACCTTCACCCTGGACGAGGGCGCGGACGACAGCGACAGCCGCCTCGGCGGCGCCTTCACGGCCCGCATCCTGCCCCTCGCCCCGCCGGGCGGCGACCTGCCGGCCCGGCTCGAGGGGCGCTGGCTCGCCGAGCGCGGACTCCTGCTCACCGCGATCACGGTCGTCTGATCCGTACGAGGGGCCAGGCCGGGCGCAGGGCGGGCGCGGGACACGGAGGCCGGGCGGTTCGCCGGGCGTTCGACCGGCCCGGCACGCTCATCTCTCCGGAGACGCCTCCGGGCGCGCGTACGTCCGGCCCTTCCACGCCGCACCGACACCCCGGTAGTGCCGCACCGCCGAGTCCACCGTCATCAGGAGATACAGGAACGCGGTGAACGGCAGCAGCGGCGCGAGCCACCACGGCTGCCGGTAGTAGCGGAGCATCGGCAGATACGTCCCCGCCATCACCGCCCAGGCCGCGCCACCGGCCCACGCCGCCACCCCGTCCCCGCCCGCGAGTCCCGCCACCAGGGTCACCGGCGGCACCATATACACCAGCACCAGGCCCGCCACCGTCCCCAGGAGCAGCAGCGGGTTGTGCCGCAACTGCGCGTACGCGCTGCGGGTCACCATCCGCCACAGCTCGCCGAGCCCCGGATAGGGGCGGACGCTGTCGACCCGGTCCGCGAGACCCAGCCAGATCCGGCCGCCTGACCGCCGCACCGCCCGCGCCAGCGACACGTCGTCGATCACCGCCTGCCGGATCACCTCCGGAACGCCCGCCGCCACCGCGGTCTCCGTCCGCAGCAGTGCGCAGCCCCCCGCCGCCGCCGTCGCCAGCGGGCGCTTCCGGTTGATCCACCGGAAGGGATAGAGCTGGGCGAAGAAGTAGACGAACGCCGGCACCACCAGCCGCTCCCACGGGCTCGCGACCCGGAGCCTGGCCATCTGCGACACCAGGTCCAGTTCGTTGCCCACCGCCGCCGCCACGAGCAGCCGCAGGCTGTCCGGCTCGTGCGCGATGTCCGCGTCCGTCAGGAGCAGGAACTCCGGCCCACGCGCGCGTGCCAGCGCCATCCCGTGCCGCAGCGCCCACAGCTTGCCCGTCCAGCCCGGCTCCGGTTCACCGGGCGACACCACCGTCAGGGGCAGCCCGCCGCACCGGCGGGCCAGCTCGACCGCGAGCGCCCCCGTCCCGTCCGTACTCCCGTCGTCCACGAGGACCACCTCCGCGACGCCCGGATAGTCCTGCGCGAGCAGCGACGGCAGACTCAGCGGCAGCACCCCGGCCTCGTCCCGGGCCGGTACGACGACGGCCACACGCGGCCACCGCTCCGCGTCCCCGCCCTGGCCCGACCCGCGTGCGTCACCACGCGAGGCCGCCCCGCCTGCCCGCTCGTCAAAGGCCGCCCCGCCTGCGGGCCCGCCTCGTCCCGACCCGCCCGCGGGCCCGCGAGCCGCCGACGGGAGGCGTTGGTCCGTACGCCAGAAGTACCCCTGGCCCAGCAGCAGCCAGACCCAGACGGCCAGGGAAGCGAGCGCGAACCAGGCGAGGGTGCTCATTCGCGGCAGTCTGCCCCAGATCGCGGGGGATATGAGGCTCATCAGCTAGGGTGACCGGGTGAAGATCGCGCTCATGGACTCCGGAATCGGCCTGCTCCCGGCAGCGGCCGCGGTGCGGCGCCTCCGGCCCGACGCCGATCTGCTGCTCTCCAACGACCCCGACGGCATGCCGTGGGGCCCCCGTACCCCCGAGGACCTCACCGGACGCGCCCTCGCCGTCGCGCTCGCCGCGGCCGAGCACCACCCGCAGGCGCTGATCGTGGCCTGCAACACCGCCACCGTGCACGCCCTGCCCGCCATCCGCGCAGCCCTCGAACCGCACATCGCCGTCATCGGCACCGTGCCCGCGATCAAGCCCGGCGCCGCCGGTGGCGGCAAGGTCGCCATCTGGGCCACCCCGGCCACCACCGGCAGCGCCTACCAGCGAGGGCTCATCCGCGACTTCGCCGACGGCGCCGAGGTCACCGAGGTGCCCTGCCCCGGACTCGCCGACGCCGTGGAGCACGCCGACCCCGAGGCCGTGGACCGCGCGGTCGCCGCCGCCGCCGCGCTCACCCCCCGCGACGTCCGCACCGTCGTCCTCGGCTGCACCCACTACGAACTGGTCGAGGAGCGCATCCTCGCCGCCCTCGAAGCCCGTGGCCGCGCCGGACTGCCCCCGCTCGTCTTCCACGGCTCCGCCGACGCCGTCGCCGCCCAGGCGCTGCGCCGGGTCGGTGCCGAACCCGCCCCCGACGCGGACCCCACCGGCACCCTCACCGTCCTGCTCAGCGGGCGCCCCGGCACGCTCCCCGCCACCGCCCTCGGCTACGCCGAAGGCCGCACCCTCGGGACGGTGGCGGCCGCGCACTGAGCGTTTGCCCCCCCGGCCGTCCCGAGGCCGCCCGCCCTCCCCGTACAGCCTCCGCCCTACCTCCCGTTCACCCTCCACCCATGCTCACCGAGCGTGAGCGGACCGCTTCGTTCCGGCGCGCTGCGCGGGGAGATCCTGGGTACCCTTCCCGGTATGAGGCAGCCTGCCCGGAAACCGCGTGCCGACGAGCGGACCCCCGCCGTCTGGACCGGTCGCGCCACCAACCGCTTCCAGTGGGTCGCTGCCGCCGCCGGTGCCGCCTGCATGGCCCTCGGTATCACCCTCGCCGTCGAATCGGCCTGGACGTCCGGCATCGCACCCCTCCTGATGGCCGTGATCGGCTGTGTCGCCGCCGGACTCCTCGTCCTCTTCGGCACGCTCGCCTTCGTCCACGTCGCCGTGAAGGTCGACGACCGCGCGATGGAGGTCCGCTGCGGCCACATCGGTGTGCCGCGCCGCCGCATCCCCCTCTCCCATGTCGTCGGTGCCGACTTCGAGCCGAGCGTCACCCCGCGTCACTGGGGCGGCTGGGGCTATCGCTGGCGCCCCGAGAGGGGTACGGCGGTGGTCGTCCGCAGGGGCGAGGGTCTGGTCCTGCGCCTCGGTGACGGGCGTACGTTCACGGTGACCGTCGACGACGCGGAATCCGCGGTACGGGTCATCCGGGACCGCCTCGCCCACCCGGTCCCGCCCGGACCGCCCACACCGACCGGGGTGTGAGCCCCCGGAACGCCGTGCGGGACGCGCGCCCCCGGGCGCACGGGCCGGGGCCCGGGCAGGTCGCCCGCTTCGGCCGGGCGGACCACCCCGTTCCCGTGCCCCCGTCGCACCGGCCCCCGCGCGCACAGGGGCGACCCGTAGACTCCGCAAGGTGAGCGCCACCATCACCCCCGTCGACGCGTCCGGAGCCGACACCGCCCCCACGCCGGGTTCCCGGCTGCTGCGGTTCGTACGGCCCGGGGCGGCCCTGCTGTCCGGGTTCCTGCTCTACCTGAGCTTCCCGCCGCGCCCCCTGTGGTGGCTCGCGCTGCCCGCCTTCGCCCTGCTCGGCTGGACCCTGCGGGGCCGCCGGCTCCGCGCCGGGTTCGGTCTCGGATACCTCGCAGGGCTCGGCTTCCTGCTCCCCCTCCTCGTCTGGACCGGTGAGGAGGTCGGGGCCGGCCCCTGGCTCGCGCTCGCCGCCGTCGAGGCGCTGTTCGTGGCCGCGGCGGGACTCGGCATCGCCGCCGTGTCCCGGCTCCCGTGGTGGCCGTTCTTCGCCGCCGGGGTGTGGATCCTCGCGGAGGCGGCACGCGCGCGCGTGCCCTTCGGCGGCTTCCCCTGGGGCAAGATCGCCTTCGGGCAGGCCGACGGGGTCTTCCTGCCGCTCGCGGCCGTCGGCGGCACCCCCGTGCTCGGCTTCGCCGTCGCCCTCTGCGGCTTCGGTCTGTACGAGGCGTACCGCCAGGTCCGGGCGTACCGCGCCACTGGCACCGTCCCACGCGGCCCGCTCGCCGCCGCCGCGCTCTCCGTGCTCCTCCCGGTCACCGGCGCCCTCGCGGCGCTCCCGCTCGTCGACGACTCGGCCGAGGACGGCACCGCGACCGTCGCCGCCGTCCAGGGCAACGTGCCCCGGCTCGGCCTGGACTTCAACTCCCAGCGCCGGGCCGTCCTGGACAACCACGTCGCCCGCACCCGCGAGCTCGCCGCCGACGTCGAGGCGGGCCGCGCCCCGCAGCCCGACTTCGTGCTCTGGCCCGAGAACTCCTCGGACATCGACCCCTACGCGAACGCCGACGCGGCCGAGGTCATCGACGGCGCCGTCCGCGCCATCGGCGTACCGACCGTGATCGGCGCGGTCGTGGCGCCCGAGACCGGCAAGCTCCGCAACACCCTCATCGAGTGGGACCCGCGGCGCGGCCCGGTCGCCACCTACGACAAGCGGCACGTCCAGCCCTTCGGCGAGTACATCCCGATGCGCTCCTTCGTCCGCCTCTTCAACAGCAACGTCGACCGGGTCAGCCGCGACTTCGGCGCCGGTACCAAGGTCGGCGTCTTCGACCTGGCCGGCACCAAGGTCGGCCTCGCCACCTGCTACGAGGCCGCCTTCGACTGGGCGGTCCGCGACACCGTCACCCACGGAGCCCAGCTCATCTCCGTGCCCAGCAACAACGCCACCTTCGGCCGCAGCGAGATGACCTACCAGCAGCTCGCGATGTCCCGGGTGCGGGCGGTCGAGCACAGCCGGTCGGTCGTCGTCCCCGTCACCAGCGGGGTCAGCGCCGTCATCCGCCCCGACGGCGAGATCGTCGCGCAGACGAAGATGTTCACCCCGGACGTCCTGGTCGAGAAGGTGCCGCTGCGCTCCTCGCTGACCCCGGCGACCCGGATGGGCACCCTGCCGGAGGCCCTGCTCGTGGGGCTCGCGGCGGTCGGCCTCGGCTGGTCGGCCCTCCGGTCCGTACGGGCCCGCCGGTCCCGGGCGAACTGATGATCTAGAGTCGGGCCCATGCCTACCCCTGACTTCATCCGCGCCCTGCGCGAGACGGCCGGCCAGCAGCTTCTCTTCCTGCCCGGGGTGAGCGCCGTCGTCTTCGACGACCGGGGCCGGGTGCTGCTCGGCCGGCGGTCCGACAACGGCCGCTGGGCGGTCATCGGCGGCATCGTCGAGCCCGGTGAACAACCCGCCGACTGCGCGGTCCGCGAGGTGTTCGAGGAGACCGCGGTGCGCTGCGAGGTCGAGCGGATCGTGCTCGTCGAGACCCTGCGCAAGCCCGTCGTCTACCCCAACGGCGACCAGTGCCAGTTCCTGGACGTCTCCTTCCGCTGTCGCGCGGTGGGCGGCGAGGCGCGGGTCAACGACGAGGAGTCCACCGAGGTCGGCTGGTTCGACGTGGACGACCTGCCGGAGATGAAGCGCTTCTCGTACCGGCGGATCGAGAAGGCACTCGCCGACGGACCCACATGGTTCCGCACCACAGCAACCGACTGAACTATGGGCTGGACACACATGGGTGGGGGAGAGGCCCCTTCATAGGGTGCGGAACATGAGCGCCCCCAACACCGCCCCCGGATCCGGCTCCACCGAGCCCCTGCCCCGTGCCGTCGTCCTCGACCTCACCGGCCGCACCGCGCTCGTCACCGGCGCGGCCGGCGGCATCGGGCGCGCCTGTGCCCTGCGGCTCGCCGCCTGCGGGGCCACGGTCAGAGCCGTCGACCGGGCGGCCGAGGGCCTGGAGAGCCTGGCCGAGGAGGCCGCCGGGCTCCCGGGAGGCCTCGAACCCCGCCTGCTCGACCTGACCGACCTGGACGCCGCCGAAGCCGTCGCGGCGGGCACCGACATCCTCGTCAACAACGCCGGACTCCAGCTGGTCCGGCCCATCGAGGAGTTCCCCCCGGAGGTCTTCCACACCGTCCTCACCGTGATGCTGGAAGCGCCCTTCCGGCTCATCCGGGGCGCCCTGCCGCACATGTACGCGCGGGGCTGGGGCCGGATCGTCAACCTCTCCTCCGTCCACGGGCTGCGGGCCTCCGCCTTCAAATCCGCGTACGTGTCGGCCAAGCACGGCCTGGAGGGGCTCTCCAAGACGGCCGCCCTCGAAGGCGCCCCGCACGGGGTCACCTCCAACTGCGTCAACCCCGGCTACGTACGCACCCCGCTGGTCGAACGGCAGGTCGCCGACCAGGCGGCGGCGCACGGCATCCCCCCGGAACGCGTCCTCACCGAGGTCATGCTCAAGGACTCGGCGCTCAAACGGCTGATCGAGCCCGAGGAGGTCGCCGAGGCGGTCCTCTACCTCTGCACCCCCCAGGCCTCGTTCATCACCGGCACCTCCCTCGCCCTCGACGGCGGCTGGACCGCCCACTGAGCGCCGCCCCCGCGCCCCGGGAGCCGCGGCCCCGGCCGCCGGCCCCCGGGAAGGTTGTCCACAGGGGTGGTGCGACCACACGTACGGCAGGTATCCCTGTGTCCATGTCCCACGAACACGTCTCCTACCTGGAACTCCTCGCGCGGGGAGCGGCGACGGAGGCCTACGACCGGCCCGTGCTGCTCGCCCGTGCGAGCGGCGCGGGCCCCGAGGAGCTGGCCGGGCTCGAAGAGGCCAAACAGCTCGCCCTGCGGGTCCGGGCCGAGCTGGAGGGGCGGCGACGGCGCGAGGCGGAGCTCTCCGCGCTCTTCGCCACCGCCCACGACCTCGCGGGACTCCGTGACCTCGACGCCGTGCTGCGCGCCATCGTCCAGCGCGCCCGCGCGCTCCTCGGCACCGAGGTCGCCTATCTCAGCCTCAACGACCCGGCCGCCGGCGACACCTACATGCGGGTCACGGAGGGCTCGGTCTCCGCCCGCTTCCAGCAGGTCCGCCTGGGCATGGGCGAGGGCCTCGGCGGCCTCGTGGCCCAGACCGCCCGCCCGTACGTCACCGACGACTACTTCGAGGACCCGCGCTTCCAGCACACCCGCACCATCGACGCGGCGGTGCGCGATGAAGGCCTCGTCGCCATCCTCGGCGTCCCCCTCAGCCTCGGCAGCCAGGTGATCGGCGTCCTGTTCGCCGCCGACCGCAGGGCCAGGGTCTTCGAACGTGAGCAGGTCGCGCTGCTCGGCTCCTTCGCCGCGCACGCCGCCGTCGCCATCGACACGGCGAACCTGCTCGCCGAGACGCGCTCCGCCCTCGCGGAGCTGGAGCGGGCCAACGACATCATCCGCGAGCACAGCGGGGTCATCGAGCGGGCCTCCGAGGTCCACGACCGGCTCTCCGAACTGGTCCTGCACGGCGGCGGCGTCCACGACGTGGCCGAGGCCGTCTCCGAAGTCCTCGGCGGCACAGTCGAGTTCACCGAGCAGGGCGCGGGAGCGGTACGTCAGGCGGGCGGCCACGCGGTCCGCGAGGGCGAGGACTGGGTGGCCACCGTCTCCGCGGGCGGCGAGACCCTCGGCGCCCTGGTGCTCCACGGGCAGCCCGACCTCGACCCCGTCGACCAGCGCACCCTGGAGCGGGCCGCCCTGGTCACCTCGCTGCTGCTGCTCGCCCGCCGTTCCGCAGGCGAGGCCGAACAGCGGGTACGGGGCGAACTCCTCGACGACCTCCTCGACGCACCCGACCGGGACCGCCGCCTGCTCCGCGAGCGCGCGGCCCGGCTCCGGGCAGACAGCGCGGCCCCGCACGTCGTGCTCGCCGCCCGGATCGACCGGGCGGAGGGCGCGGCCGAGACCGACGCGGCCGACGCCGGCGGACGCGAGAGCGCGGACCGGCAGCGCCTGTGGTCGGCGGCCACCCATCTGGCCGCCACCCGCCACGGACTCGCCTCGGCGCGCGACGGCGGAACGGTCCTGCTGCTGCCGCTCGGCCCGGGGGAGAAGGCCGCCGACCTGGCCCGCCAGACCGCGCGGAGCCTCGGCGGCACCCTGCGCGAACCCGTCACCGTCGGCGCCTCGGCCCCGGTGCGGGCCCCGATCGACCGCCCCGACCAGGTGGCGGGGGCGTACGAGGAGGCCCGCCGCTGCCTGGACGCCCTGCGGCTCCTGCACCGTGCGGGCCAGGGCGCGGCGGCGGAGGACCTGGGCTTCCTCGGACTCCTCCTCGCGGACAGCCGGGACATCGACGGCTTCGTCGACCGGACCGTGGGCCAGGTGGTCGCCTACGACCTGCGCCGGGGCACGGACCTGGTCCGGACCCTGGACGCCTACTTCGCCAGCGGCATGAGCCCCGCCCGTACCAAGGACGAACTCCACGTCCACGTCAACACGGTGGCCCAGCGTCTGGAGCGGGTCGGCCGGCTCCTCGGCCCCGACTGGCAGTCCCCGGCCCGAGCCCTGGAGATCCAGCTGGCCCTGCGCCTGCACGCCCTCTCGGACGCCGTCACCGGCAGCTGACCCCGGACGGCGCCGTGCCCCGCTCGCAGGCGAGCGGGGCACGGCGCCGAGTACGTCACGGGTGCCGGGATCAGGCGTCGGCGCCCACCTTGGTGTCCGAGGGGGTCCGGTCCTCGATCTCCCCGAGGTCGCGGTCACGTGTCTCGCGGGCACAGGCGATGGCGACGACGGTGAGCAGCGCGGCGCCGATCACGTACAGGGCGATCGGGGTGGAGCTGTCGTAGTCGGCGAGGAGCGCGGTCGCGATGAGCGGCGCGGGCGCGCCGGCGGCCACGGAGGAGAACTGGGCGCCGATGGAGGCACCGGAGTAGCGCATCCGGGTCGCGAACATCTCGGAGAAGAACGCGGCCTGCGGCGCGTACATCGCCCCGTGCAGGACGAGACCCACCGTCACGGCGAGCAGCAGGCTGCCGAAGGTGCCCCGGTCGATGAGGGTGAAGAACGGGAACATCCAGGCACCGACGCCGACCGCGCCGATCAGGTAGACGGGACGGCGCCCGACCCGGTCGGACAGCGCGCCCCAGAGCGGGATCACCGCGAAGTGGACGGCGGAGCCGATCAGGACGGCGTTGAGGGCGGTCTGCTTGGACAGGCCGACCTGGGTGGTCGCGTAGACGAGGATGAACGCGGTGATCACGTAGTACGAGATGTTCTCGGCCATACGGGCACCCATCGCGATCAGCACATCGCGCCAGTGGTGCTTCAGGACGGCGACCAGCGGCATCTTCTCGGCCGTGCCCTCGTCGGACGTGCGCTGCTCGGCGGCGGCGAGGGCCGCCTTGAAGACGGGCGACTCGTCGACGGAGAGCCGGATCCAGAGGCCGACGATCACCAGCAAACCGGAGAGGAGGAAGGGGACACGCCAGCCCCAGGAGGCGAAGGAGGCGTCCGAGAGCAGCGCGGTCAGCGCGGAGAGCACACCGGTCGCGAGCAACTGCCCGGCCGGCGCCCCGGTCTGCGGCCACGAAGCCCAGAAGCCGCGTCGCTTGGCGTCCCCGTGCTCGGACACCAGCAGGACGGCCCCGCCCCACTCACCGCCGAGCGCGAACCCCTGCACCAGACGCAGCACGGTCAGCAGTACGGGAGCGGCGGACCCGACGGTCGCATGTGTCGGCAGCAACCCGATGGCGAACGTCGCCCCGCCCATCATCAGCAGACTGAGGACGAGCAGCTTCTTCCGCCCGAGCCGGTCCCCGTAATGCCCGAACACCAGCGCCCCGAGCGGCCGCGCGGCGAACCCGACCGCGTACGTCAGGAAGGACAGCAGCGTCCCGACGAGCGGATCGGAGTCGGGAAAGAACAGCTTGTTGAACACGAGCGCGGCGGCGGACCCGTACAGAAAGAAGTCGTACCACTCGATGGTGGTGCCGATGAGACTGGCGGCGACGATCCGCTTGAGGGAACGGGGTGGGGTGGGGGAGGGAGTTGCGGCGGCCATGTGCACCACTTCCAGGCAGGTACGGGGACGTTTCGGTGTCGCCACACCGTAGGAAGGGCCAGGTCAGGGGCGTATGTGGTGGGACACCATAGTTCGGGTGTGCCGTGTGCGCCCGGCCTCCATGGCCTGCTGTCGCGACCCGGCCGAAGCCCCGAGAGAGGCCGAGAGAGGGCTGTCCGGGTTGCACTGATCGGGCACGTTTTGGTGGTGCGGTGCTGACTCCCGTGCTGGTTTCGTGCTGACCGAAATCCCATGTCAGCACCCGTGCCAACCCCTCCCGTGCTGACTTGGTGCTGACTACGGAGCGTTGAACTCCGACATCCGACGCCCCCCATGCGGATGTTCTCGACCCGCCCCAGGGCGTGGCTCCCGTTCGGCTGGGCATGACGCTCGACGAACCGGTCGCCGCACTGTCGGCCTGGGCTTCGGCGGGCATGACGCCGTTCTGGCCTGCTCTCCGCAAGGTGACGTCCCGACCTGACCGAAGCCGGAACCCAGTTGCGCTGGACAAGACAGCGCTCGGGTCAGAGAAGAGCAAGGGGAGCGACGAGCACCACAGCCGCGTCCGTGCGGTGTCTCGGAGCGGGGCAGAGGGCGGGGAGGGCCTCATAGAAGTCGATCAAGGCCATGACATCACGGTCGGCCGCTGGATCGACCTCCCGGTCCGCCAGCGTGGGCACTGACGGCAAGGCGAACGCCTCCAGAGACAGCGCAGGGATGACGTGGGCAAGGTGGTCCCCGGGCTGCTCCCCAAGCGGCTCCGTCGGCACATGGACGACTCGACAGCCATTGTCTCCGAGATCGAAGCTGAACTCGGCGACGAACTCATCGTCGTGGAAGAACAGCAAGTGCCCATCTCTGGACGGCACCCACTCCTCCCCCAGAAGTTGCCCGACCCGGCTGCAGTCCAGCCGCGCGAGAAGCACCATGGGGCGTCCGCGAAAGCGCGGCCAGCCGACTTCGTCGGTGAGCCGAGGCGGGCCTCCGATCGAGTTCCCGGTCTCAGGGTCGACCGTTCGGACCGCGAACCCCACCGATGGCCGGACCAGGGCGACGACGAGGTCAGCCGTTGTGGCGTCCAAGCGGACGCGGATCAACTCGTTGACGATGGCGTGCGGAGTGCCGGAACCGTAGCCTCGAGCTTCCATGAGTGCCGAGTCTCTCACCTCCCACTGACGCGGTCGGGACGCCGAGGTGGATGTTCCGGTTGACAGACCAGATTCCACAGACCCGCTGGCGCACGGCATACGGGGGCAATGTCTGGGGCGAAGCGCTGCAAACGCTTCGCGGGCCGCGGCTGGAACCGAGCGGACGCCCTCGGCGTGTTCGCTGAGCCGGTCAAACACGGCATGGTCAAGCCGCGCGGCCTGGGGTTCGGGCGGTACAGCGTGACGCGCAAGGGCTTCACCGAATACCAGAGGAACTTCATGTGGACCGGAGCAGGGAGTGACGGGGGAACATCTCCGCCGTCGGCCGGCGGTTTCGCGGTAGCCAACGTCAACAGCCAGCAAGCGATCGCCCATGGAGGCATCGGCAACCGGGCGGATCAGCACGACGTCTCGCACCACCAGCTGATCGACGCGCTGCGCACGGACGCGCGCGGCGCGGAGCCGGCCGAGGCCGTCCGGGCCCAGGAGTACGCCGACGACCCGGCCTCGGCGGTCGACGCGCAGGACTCCGACCGGACGGAGGCGGTCCTCACCCGGATCAACTCGCTTCTGTCCACCGCCGGGGCGGCGTTCGCCCTGACGAGGTCCCTGCTGTCGCCCGGCTCCTGACACCCGCGTCGTGACGGCCCACTCGATGCCCGCTCCCTGCCCGTTCGGGAGGCGCCGGTCCACCGCAGGCCCGGCCGAACGGGGCTGGTGATCTGAGGGCGGGCGACGGCAGCAGCGCAAAGCCGCCCACAGGTGGCACGAGGGCCCCACTCTCCGCCGCCGAGCGCAGCTGGGATCGAAGACGTCCTCCTCGGTATCCCGAACGCAGTCGATCCTGGGATCAGGACGCCGGCCGCCCGCGACCTGCCCTATGGTGGCCGCCGAGCGTGCTGCCGCCCCCGCCCCCCGCCCCCGTGCCTGTGAGCGTCGGCAGTGGTCCGGCCGACCCTGGTGCGCGCCGGCCCCGAAGAGCCGGGGTGCCGGCCACGTCGACGTGTACCCCTGGCTCCCGGCCGGTCGATGCCGCGCCGCGATCCTGAGTCCCACCGCCGCAGTGTTTCACGTTGACGCACCACCGGGCGCCGTGCCGTCTCCAGGACCGTCCCGGCTCGTTGTGCGGGCAAGTCGAACCGGCCCAGGAACCGCACGCTCGTGAGCTGGACCGCGAATCCGAGCCGGTTGTGGGCCCGGTGCTTGGCCTGAATCGCCGCACGGCCCGTGTCGTCCAGGAAGAGGCACCTCTCCCTGTGAGCGCAGCTTGTGAAACGACCCGTACCGGGCCGTGTGCTCGTCCGTCAGGAAGTCGACCGCCACAACAGCTCTCCGAAGATCGACAACAGCGACCCCCGAAGCTCCGACGCTCAATCACCCCAGGTCAAAGCCCCAATCGGTCCGGAGAATCCTTAGCGCACGATCTGACACCGATGTTCCAACCGCCGCCAATTGCATCGGATGCGAACTCGCGACAGTCCGCGAATCTCCCGGAGAAGTAAGGGCAATCGTGCTGCGGACCTGCGGACTTGAGCGTGGTCTCGGGCAGTGACGATACCCGTGTCTCGGACCTCATTGCGGTCTACGTAGGGGGTTGACCTGGGACTCCGTCGGCGACTCGCATCAGATGCGGTTTTCTCGCATCTGATGCGAGTCACGGAGGGTGGTGAATCGGTGGGGTTCAACGGGTCGATACCGGGGGCGGCCGGGCTGCACCTGGTCGACGGGGTCGCCTTGCTGCGGCCCGAGGAACAGGTCTTCACAGCGATGCTGACCGGGTTCGCCAACCAGCAGCTCGCCCGGAATCTAGCCCGAACGACTGTCGAGGGCCGGGAGAACACGGTCAAGGCGTTCACGGCCTACGTGAACACCTACCCCTGGCTCTGGACACCGGCGATGGTCGACGAATGGCTCGGTGACCTGCGCTCTCTGCGGGACCTGAAGCGCTCCACGATCCGCTCGTACTCGGAGGCCGTACGGGCGTTCTGCCACTTCATCACCGATCCGCTCTACGAGTGGACAGCCACCTGCGAGGAGCGGTTCGGGACCCACCCGGTTCAGGTGGTGCACGAGTGGAACACCGCGGTACACGTCCAGGACAACGAGGCGGACGCCAAGAAGCGCGCGTTCACCAAGGCCGAGCCCGAGCTGCACGCCTTCTTCGCGCACTGCGACGACGAGGTCGCGCGCATCCGGGCCTTCGGCCGCAAGGGCTGGCTACCCGCCTTCCGCGACGCGACCCTGTTCAAGACCGCCTACGCCTTCGGGACGCGCCGCAACGAGACACGGATGCTCGACGCCGCCGACTTCGGCCGCAACCCGCATGGCGGCGAGTTCGGCGAGTACGGCCGCTGCCAGGTCCGGTTCGGCAAGGCCAAGAAGGGCTCGCCGCCCAAACGCCGCGGGGTGCTGACCGTCTTCGACTGGACCCCGGACGTCCTGGACGAGTGGTTCACCGAGGTCCGCCCACTGTTCGGCACCGACAACAACCCAGCGGCCTGGCCTTCCGAACGGGGCCTGCGCATCGGCTGCCAGCGGCTCAACTCCCGCTTCATCGCCTACCGCAAGGCCCTGGGCCTGGACGACGGGCTCGACTTCCATTCCTTCCGCAGGTCCTACGTCACCCACCTGATCGAGGACGGCTGGGACCCGCGCTTCGTCCAGGAGCAAGTCGGCCACGAACACGCCAGCACCACCTCGCTCTACACCTGCGTGTCCTCGGACTTCCGCACCCGCACCCTGCGGCGGCACCTGGACGCCACCATCGCCGCCGCCCTCCAGACCCAGACCGGGAGGCAAGCATGAAACGCAAGGTCGGATACACCTGGCGGCTGCGCGAGGTCATGGCCCAGCACCAGATCTTCACGGCCACCGAACTGGTGCCGCTGCTGCACGAACGCGGCATCGACCTGTCCGCCTCCCAGGTCCACCGCCTGGTCTCCGGCACCCCCGAACGCCTGTCGTTGCAGGTCATGGCCGCGCTTTGCGACATCCTGTCCTGCACCCCGGCCGACCTGGTGGCCACCACCGCCGAGAACGCCGGCGTCCGCAAGACCGCCACCGGCGACCTTCCTACCCCGCCTTCGAACGTCGCGAAGCTCCGCCCCCGCGCGGCCCGCATCCTGCCCGACGCATGACCCGCCCCTACGCCACCGACGAACAGTACGAGCGCTGGTTCATGGCCGATTGCTGCCGATGCGGTCTCCGCAGGCACAAGGCCGGCACCTGGCCGGACGGATACGTCTGCCGGACCTGTTCGGACCGAGCTGTCCGGACACGGGGGATCTGCCCGGGATGCGGCGAGGACCGGGCCCTTCCTGGGCTCCGTCCTGGTGACGGGGCCGCGATCTGCACCACCTGCGCCGGCTTCTCCCAGACCTTCGACTGCTCACGCTGCGGCTTCGAGGGCAAGCTCCTGCGCGGTCGGCTCTGCGAACGCTGCACGCTCACCGACCGGCTCACCGCACTCCTCGACGACGGCACGGGCCGCGTCCGTCCCCCGCTGGTCCCGCTGTTGGACCTGCTGGTGACGATGGACAAGCCCGGAAGCGGACTGGCCTGGCTGGACATGCGTCGCGGGCAGCTGGGAAACGCCTCGCAGCTGCTTCGTCGACTCGGCCTGGGCGAGATTCCGCTGACCCACGATGCGTTCCACGAACTCCAGCCCTGGCGGGCAGCCTCCCACCTGGAAGAACTCCTCATGGCCTGCGGAGTCCTGCCCGCGGTCGACAAGCACATCTGTTCTTTCCAGCGCTGGCTCCCTGGCCATCTCTCCGACATCGCCGAACCCGAGCACACCAAGACGATCAAGCTCTTCGCGACCTGGCACGTCCTCCCCGGACTACGAGCCCGAGCCGAGCGGAGCCACATCACACCCAGCATCCGCCGCTTCGCCAACGAACAGATCAAGTACGCGACCGCCTTCCTGCAATGGCTCGGCGAGCGGAACACCACCCTCGCGTCGTGCGGCCAGGTCGACATCGACGCCTGGTTCGCCGAGAACGCCCAGCACGCCCGCACCCGGCTGAGAGGCTTCCTCAACTGGGCCATGCAGAGCCGTCACTGCCGACGTTCCTTGACCATCCCCACAATGAAGATCTCCCGCCGGCCGGCACTGAGCGAAGACGAACGCCTCGCCGCCCTGGGCAGACTTCTGATCGACACGGAGATACCGCTGCGACTCCGCGTCGCCGGAGTCATTGTTCTTCTCTACGCACAACCGCTGAGCCGCGTCGTCCGGCTCACCCTTGACGACGTCATCCGCAACGGCGACGCCGTGCTGCTACGACTCGGTGAGCCACCCTCGCCCGTCCCGGCGCCGGTCTCCGCCCTGCTGCTGGAGCACATCTCGAACCGCGGCAACATGAACACCGCGACCAACCCGACGTCCCGCTGGCTCTTCCCCGGCCGCCGGACCGGCCAGCCGCTCGGCCCCAACCACCTGTCCGCGCTCCTGAACGAGGTCGGAATCCCAATCGCCGCCGCCCGCGGCGCCGCCATCCGACAGCAACTCCTCGAACTGCCCGCACCTGTCGTCGCGGACGCTCTCGGCTACCACGACAAGACCACCAGCCGCCTCCGCAACGAGACCGGCGGCACCCGGAGCCGATACGCCGCCGGAGACCACGGGAGGTCACCGGTCGGCTGGGCACCCAAAACAACCGGCGAGAGTTGATTTCGCGAGCCCATTTGTCATCGGTGTGATGCGAGAACTCGGCCTTCAGGTGATACGAACCGGATCACAGGACACTAGCCCTGCCGTTCCAGCCATTCCGAAATCACCTGGTTGGTTTCTTCTGGCATTTCCTCCTGGATCCAGTGACCGCAGTCCAGGCCGACCACTTCCACGTTGGGCACGAACTCTGCCAGTCTTTCGAACCTCGGGATCGCGAAGTCCTGGTCGCCATAGATCATGAGGGCGGGCTGCTTGATGACCGGGTCCGCGTCCGCCAGCTGGTGCCAGTTGCGGTCGAGGTTCCTGTACCAGTTGATGCCGCCCGTGAATCCAGACGTCTCGAACGCGGAGACGTAGACGGCCAGGTCGCTGTCGCTCATGATGGGCTCACCGAGTGGTGTTTCCGCCTTGGCGAGGTTGATAAATGCCATGCCCGGCTCAGGGGGTGCGGGGGGCACGTTCTTCCGGTAGAGGTTGCGGAGGAACTGGGAGGTGTTGGCATCGAATGCGGCGTCCGCGACGCCCGGCTGCCGGTTGAAGTGGACGAAGTAGAAGTCGCCGCCGAGGAAGGTTTCCATGACCTCGATCCACGGCGTTTCTCCGCGCTCCTGGTAAGGCAGGCTCAGGTTGATCAGCTTGTTCACCCGGTCGGGGTGCAACAGGGTCAGTCCCCAGACGACGAACGCACCCCAGTCATGGCCGACGAAGGTGGCGTCCTCGTAGCCATAGTGGTCCAGGAGCGCGACGAGGTCACCCGTCAGGTGTTCGATGTCGTAGTCCGTCACCTCGGTCGGGCGGGATGAGTTGCCATAACCCCGCTGGTTCGGTGCGATGACGTGGTAGCCAGCCGCTGCGAGGACGGGCATCTGGTGACGCCAGGAGAAGGCGTGCTCCGGCCAGCCGTGGCAGAGCACGATGGGCTTGCCCTTGTTTTCCCGGCCTGCCTCGAAGACTTCGAGCTCCACACCGTTGACCTGGATGAGGGTGGGCTCGGGAAATTCTGCTTGATTGAACACTGCATTTCCTCTCTGGGGGTGTTCGCTGGCGGTTGACCTCCTCGATGAGGTCATGTCGCCATCTTGCTCCCCAAACCGGTCACCTCATGACCGGTTTTTATGAGAGTTTTGTCAGTATGCGATCCGATCGGCTGGTGGCCATACTCCTCTTGCTCCAACGGCGCGAGCAGGTGACAGCCGCAGAGGTCTCCCGAGAGCTGGACGTCTCCGAGCGCACCGCCCGCCGTGACCTCGACGCCCTGGCCATGGCCGGGGTGCCCGTGTACTCCGTGCAGGGCCGAGGCGGCGGCTGGCGCCTCGTGGGCGGTGCTCGTACCGACCTGTCCGGGTTGACCGCCAGTGAGGCACGCGCCCTGTTCCTGGCTGTCGGTCCGGCCTCGGATGCGACGCCGGCGATGAAAGCAGCTCTGCGCAAGCTCGTCCATGCTCTACCGAAGCCCTTCCAGGTGCAGGCCGAGGCAGCGGCGGCGTCGCTGGTCGTAGACCCGCAGCGATGGGGGGCGAGCCGGATCGAGCACCGGCCGCCTCGCTTCCTCGACGAACTCCAGGACGCGGTGATCAGCGGCGTCCAGGTGTCGCTCGGCTACGTCGACAGCAAAGGCGTCGAAACCCGGAGAACCGTCCACCCGCTGGGCATCGTCGCCAAAGGTCCTGTGTGGTACCTCGTCTCCAACACCGAGACCGGCCGACGGATCTTCCGGATCGACCGCGTGTCGTCCGCCGACCCGACCGGCGACCCTGTGCACCGACCCGGGGACTTCGACCTTGCCGAGAGCTGGAACGAGATCGCCAAAGAGGTCGATCGCAAACGAACGCCGCTGGAAGTCCAGGCGGTATGCACACCCGACGGGATAGGCATACTCCGGATGGCGCTCGGCGACCGGCTCGACGTGGGAGGTTCCACGACCGACGGCCGCATCGAGGTCGTGATCCGCGGCCCCAATGAGTACATGCTCGCCGGCGAGCTCTCCGGGCTGGTCGAATGGGTCGAGGTGACCGGCCCTCCGGGGGTCCGAGACCACCTGGCCTCGATCGGCAACGCCCTCGTCGAACGATACGGCCGGCCGCGCACCAGCGGAGACCTTCACCCGTCTTGAAGCGGACGAGGCAGGGCTTCGAGAAAAGTTCCGCTCAATAGGCTGGGTTTGTCCGTTCCGGCAGGAGCCCGGTTACGACGCCGGCGGGTCCGCCGGCCTGGCCCTCTGCGGGTGGATCGTCTCGTGCCGGACCAGCATCGCCACGCACTCGGCGATCTTCCGGGTTCGTGTCTCGGCCCGCTTGACGGCGTTGACCCGGCTGATGAGGGCGAAGCGGTTGGTCTTGGTGAGTACCTCGAACATCGCCTGCGCCGCTGGGTCGGCGGCGATCGCGACGCGCAGGTCGGCCGGCACCTCCGCTTCCGATGACGGTGCATAGGCGGCCGTCCACCGCCCGTCGGCCTTCGCGGCGTCGACCGCGGCGCGGCCGACGGGCTGCATCAGGCCGGCCGCCTCCAACCGGGCCACGTTGGCGACGTTGCGCTGGGACCAGACGCTGCGGGGCCGGCGCGGGGTGAACCGCCGCCAGGAGCTCTCCTCGTCGCGCTTGCGGGCCTGCCCGTCGATCCAGCCGAAGCACAGTGCCTCGTCGACCGCCTGCTGCCAGGTCAGCGTGGTAACGGTGCCGCCCTTCCTGGTCAGGGCGAGCCACACGCCAGGAGAGGCGGTGTGGTTGTCCAGCAGCCACGCGCGCAGCGCCGCGCCGTCGGCAACGATCAACTCATCCAGCTCGGTTCCGGTCACCACCGCAGGTTAGTGCCGCAACCAGGTGTCGCGACCTGTCGGGGTGACTCGTTGAGCCCGCGGCGTCGATGTCGGCCTGGCTCGCCCTCGCCGACGCCACCGTGGAGAACGGCTGCCCTCTCCGGTCAGCTCAACGACCTCGGCGTCCCCACAGCCGCCGACCGGACCGGAGCGATCCGCCACAGTGGGTCCTGGAGATGCCCGCCCCGTCGTCGTCGACGCCCTCGGCTACCACGACGTCATCGCGACCAGCCTCGCATCCGAGGTCGGAGAAGACTGGAGTCGCTACGCCGACGACCACGTACGGTCACCAACAGGCTGGGCCCCAGGCGGAACTGGCGACAGTTGAATAGGCGATCCCACCAGTAAATCCCCGTCAGGAGCCTCGAAGGGAAGCCGGGCCTGTTCGGCGATCCGCTCGAGGCAGAAGATCCGGATGCACTCGCTGGTGTCGTAGCTGGTGGGGTCGGTGGACACCCTCGGCGCGGTCCGCAGGTAGCCGCCGCGGCCGTAGATCAGGTACGCCTGCGCAGCGTCCCGCGCGAGGAGCTCGGCGAGGCTGTCTCCGGCGGTCTCGGTCAGGCCCTGTTGGGAGCGCTATGGCGAGCTCTCCGGCGACCCACTCGAGTTGCTGCGTGCGGGAGTCCGGGACGACGTCCTTGTTGCTGCGGTTGACCGCTCGGAAGTCGTCCAGGACCCGCTCGAGCTGTGCGGGGCGGGCGCGGTCGAGGGTACGGCGACGAGCGAGAGCGTCGGCGTCGAGCGGTCGCCGCTGGCACTGAGGTGTCGGACGGGCGAACTCTTGACACAAGAGTGTGTCCTGTCAGCCCTGGTGTGAGGCAAGGGCTTTGGTTCCCAGCGACTGCTCTGGAATGTCATCGCTGGTCCCGGTACCCCGCTGGCCTACTTCACGAGGCCCTCATGCCACTGCGTAAGTAAGCTCGGTTTTACCCGCACGCGCTAGAGAGGTGAAACCGTGACCATTCAACAACCCCTTTCCTTCTCGGACCTCTATGCCGTCAATTCTAGCGCGGACGCCGTTCGCGCAGCATTCACCAAGCGTTTCCAGAAGAAGCCAGACGGGATCTGCGTCAACAAAGAAACGTACTTCGACGCAGTAACGCCCGCGATCACCGAGCAGTACGGCCATCCATGCTTTAAGCGCGTAGGCGCAATTGTCTACACAGAGGGCAGCCCCTCATCCCCCCGGGACGTCGTCGTTGCTTCACACTTCGCAATGAACAAAGGTGACGAGACAGCAACCATCGGAGTGTCGATCGAGGGCGGTTGGACGGAAAGCACCACCGCTACAGTCACCGTCACGACCGGGATCACGGTCACCACCGAATTCGAACTGACCGGCGCTTGGAAAATGGGCGGGTCTTTCGCGCTCACCGTGGCAAGCGGGAAATCAACTAGTGCGACAGCGAATAGATCGGCTCAAATGACTGCCGAAGTGGAAGTTCCCCCCCACAGCAAGAGGAAGGTGGAGATGGTCGCCGTCATGCAGGAGGAGGCGGTCGACTTCCGGGCACCCGTCACTGTAGACGGAATGTTCGGCGCGAACTTCCCGGACCGTGTAGAAGAACACTACTTCTGGTTTCTTCCCGCATCTGACGTGCTGCCGAGCACCAGTGGGAGTCTCCAAGGCTCCGTTAAACGAGCGTTTGCCGTGAACACACAGACGACAGTCCATCCCGCCGAACCAATCTGAACGAGTCTTCGATGGTTCGTGCCATCAGTTGAGCAGGCGGCGGCGCGGCTGGTTGACGGGTCGGGCTGCAACAGGCCGCGATCTCCTTGCGTCCGGATCCGATGCCTATGGAGAGCTTGCGGGCTTGGCGCGCTCGGCGATCGGGATGCGCAGGCTGAGCACGCCCGCGTCGTAGTCGGCCTGGAGGCGCTCGGTGTCGAGGGTGTCGGCGAGCGCGATCTGGCGGGAGAAGACGCCCAGCGGCCGTTCGGCCTGGATCGCGCGCCACGACCATGAGTGGCGCCTACGCCACAGCCGTGTGGCCGGTTCCGGGGCGGGGCTTGCGGCACGGGTCGCTGCGGGTCCCTCCGGTCGACGTGGTCCCGTGACCGGCCGCCCGGGGCGCACGGATCGGCGCAGGACCCGGAGCGGGGAAGGCCACGCCCGGGTCGGTCTCGTCGACCACTGCGAGTGTCGCCGTCGTCGCTACAGCCCCGGGACGGTGAATCCGTTGAGGGCCCACAGCGAGGCCGAGTACCAGAGCAGCCCGATCGCGGTGAACAGCGCGCCGCCCGCGACCGGCAGGGTCCAGCCCGGCAGACGGCGGCTGCGCACCAGCAGCACCTTCGCCACGAAGGCCCCGTACAGCGCGCACCCGGCGACCGAGTGCAGGAAGACCCGGGTGCTCGACGTCTCCACGCCGTAGGTGCGCACGCAGTGGAAGGCGATGGGCACCGACAGCAGGAAGGCCAGCCATCCGACGGCACGGTGGGCGATGCGGACGCGGCCGGGTCGGGAGCGGCCGTACATCCACAGCGCCAGTAGGACCTGGACGACCGCGAGACCGAACAGGGCGGTTCCCAGGCGGGCCTTGAGCGTGACCGCGGCCGCGTCATGGGCGCCGAAGAGGCTCGTCGTGTAGTCGGGGGAGTGGTGCCGGCCGGTCAGCCAGATCGCCACCCCCACGGCCACGGGCAGCACGGCGCCGAGGGCGACCGCGGCGGCCCGGGCCGGAGTCGGGGCGGTCACGGGTCAGCTCTTGTCGACCTTGTTCCCGTCGGCGCCGAGCACGTACCACTTGGCGCCGAACTGGTTCAGGCCCTGGCCGTTCGCGTCGCCGGGCTTGGTGTCGCCCGCGTACCCGTAGACAGGGTGCCCGTGGTAGGTGACCTGGGTCTTGCCGTCGTCCCGCTTCGTCGTGCCCAGGAGCGTGGACTGAGCCGAGCCGCCGGCCGACGGCTGCCCGGTGGTCAGCAGCGGCGGCCAGGCCGTGGCGCAGCCGCCGTTGCACGTGGAGGACGTCGACTTGTCGGCCTCGAACAAATACAGGGTGCGGCCCTTGCCGTCGACGAGAACCGTGCCGAGGTTGCCGACCGTCGCAGTCTTCACCTCGGCCTGCGCGCCGGCCGGCGCACCGCTCGGGCTCTTGCTCGCCGAAGCCGAAGCCGAAGCCGAAGCCGAAGCCGATGGCGACGCCGAGACCGATGCCGATGCCGATGCCGATGCCGACGCGTACGAGGAGCCCCCGCCTCCGCCGTTGTCGGAACATCCGCTCAGTGCGGCCATCGTCAGGAACGCTGCCGTGCTCACGACGGCCAGGCGCATACGCCTCATCACAGCTCCACAGGTTGACTCATGAGGCCCGGAGTCCGAGGGGCCCGCTGCCCGCATACTGCTCGATCACGGGTTCCCGGCGGCCGACGGTGCCGGGTCCGCCCGGAGTTTTCACCGGGATGGCGGTGAACGGAGCGGGAGTGTGACCGAGATTCGCGCCAGAGGGGCAACGGGATGGATCTTGAATCCTTGAGCGCCTCTCGGCGTCACTCATTCGACTCAGTGCCGTTGGTGGTGATGTTGAGCGTCGTCCGGGGCCTGGGGCGGTGTGTGGTATCGATCGAGCGGACCGCGTATCCGCGGTTCAGCGGCTGTTACGGCGCACGAGCTGCATCTCTTCTTCTCGCCGACTCTCCGGGACGTCCTCCAGTGCCGGGAAACACCCCATGCGCCGGTACGACTTCGGCATCAGCGGCAGGGCCGGCGGATGCTCATCGCAGTCCGTGGCATCGGCCGCCCACTCCAGCTCATCCCGAAACCGCCCAGCGGATCTGATCGACATCGCGCTGGAGACAGTGGGAGGCCGGGCTGGAACTGCCGGGGTTCTCCACCTTCGGCAAGATGGCCTCGGAGATCCGCACCGAGAGGAACGCCTCGTTCTGTACGGGCATCCACGCCCGCATCACCGTTCCACCGCATCACCCCTCCGAAACCGCCCTCCCGGGCCGCGGACAACGAGGGCGACTTCGTCCTCGGACGGACCTTCGACGCCGCACTCTCGCCCTCTTCGGCGCCGCTACTCAGCGGACAACCCGCGCCGGCGAGCACGACCAGTGCCGGGTCGTGTCCACCAAGGCCGAGGACACGACGCCCGCGGGCGGAGCACGGGAGTAACCGGCCGCCCCCGCCCTGCGGGCGGCCGGCCCTTCGGGCTCCCGTCCTGCCGGATGCCGTGTTCCGACCGTACGGTGCTCGCTCGGGAAGGGTGCCCTGTGGGAGGTCGTTGTGCGGCTCGCGCGGGTGACTGGACCAGGCATTCGGCGGAGTCGCTGTCCGCGTGGTCGCCCTTGGCCCGGTGGGGGCGGCGCACAGTGGGTGCATGGATGTGGAGGAGATCACCGGGGAGCTGTACGGGTTGAGGCCGTCGGAGTTCACCGCGGCGCGCGACGCGTACGTCGCCGAGGCCCGCCAGGTGAAGGACCCTGGGGCGGTGAAGGCGATCGCCGCGCTGCGGCGGCCCGCGCTCGCGGCGTGGGCCGCGAATCTCCTGGCTCGTCAGCGGCCGGTGGACACGCGGCAGTTCCTGACGCTGGGGGAGACGCCGCGGGAGGCCCACCGGGCGCTCGACGCCGAACAGCTGAGGACGGCGAACAGGCAGCAGCACCAACTTGTCACCGCGCTCGCCCGTACGGCCGCGTCAACCCAGAACCTCACCGCCGGAGCCGGCACCGCGCCCCTCGTGATCCGCGACTACTCCTACCGTGCGGACGGGTTCCCCCTCACCATCGGCGAACAGACCCCAGGCGTTGAACGCCACGTCAAGCAGATCACCCTCGACCCGATGGGCCGGCCCCTTGCCGTCGCCGACGACGGCTGGACGGAGCGCTACCGGTACGACCGGGCGGGAAACCAGGAGATGGCGGAGTGGCCCAGCCGAGCCGGGCACGGTGAAGCCCGCGGACCGAGGACCTACGCCGGCACCCGTCTCCTCACCGCGGGAGCCCTCCACTACACACACGACGCGGCGGGCCGGGTCGTCGAACGTCGCCGAACCCCGTCCCTCGCGCAAGCCCGACCTCTGGCGCTACACCTTCGACGCACAAGACCGCCTCACGTCCTGCATCACACCCGACGGCACCCTGTGGACCTACACCTACGACCCACTCGGCCGCCGCGCCAGCAAACAACGCATGGCGGAAGACGGCCAGACCCCGCTGGCGCTGAGCAAGACCGATCGCCGCCTTGCCCGCTGGCAGAGCGCCCTTGACAGACTGCCTGAGGGCGAGACCGTCGAACTCAGCATGCTGACGAAGTCGTTCCCCGGCATCGATGACCAGGGCGGCACGTTCCGCACCCACCTCGAACTCGCTTTCCTGGCCATCGCACTGCTGCGGCGAGTAGTGGAAGGGTCAGGGAGAAGAGGTCCGGTCAGGGGGGAAGAGATCCGGTCGGCGGGGCGGGCCGGTTCAAGCCTGGTCCGCCGGGCCGGGAGTCGCATTCCGGCCCCGGCGGCGGCCACGAGCGTCACCGTGTGCGGGCGGCGGTCACCCAGACGGCCTCCGACGGGCGAGCCGGCGAGGGCGCCGACGCCGAACGCGGCGAGGATCAGCGGGACGGCCGCCGCGGCCAGGGCGGCGAGGGCCCAGAAGGGGCCGCGCCAGCCCATGAGCTGTCCGGCGAACGCGCCCAGCGGCACACCGACGACATTGGCCAGCATGGCTCCGGCGCCGACCGGCCCCAGGGCGCGGGAACCGGCGGCCGGGCCCGTGGCGTCGGTGGCGGCCACGTTGGCCACCGCCCAGAACGCGCCGGTGGCGATCGCGGTCAGGAACCGGGCCGCGAGGATCGCGGTGAAGTCCGAGCAGAGGGCGACGACGACGTGCCCGAGGCGAAGACGCCGAGGGCGAGCATCAGGGGCAGCCGCTTGGGCAGCCGCAGGATGAGCATCGCCATCAGCGGGGCGCCGACGATCATCCCCACCGCGAAGACGGTGATCATCAGTCCGGTCCGGCCTCGCCGACCCGCAGGTCAGCGGCGATCTCCGGCAGCAGCCCGGCCACGACGAACTCGGTGGTTCCCATCAGGAACGTGCCGAGCGCCAGCACGGGGACGACGAGCGCACCTACCTGTTCGATCTGGGTCGGGCCGCCCGGTCCGCCCGCCGTCCCGCCGCCGGGACGTCGAGGTTCCGCCCCGTGTCCACTGGCTGCTCGACTCGATCACGATGTCCGCCGCCTTCGTACGCAACGGGCACCTGCACGTCATCGCCCACACAACGCGCTCGGCCGGGCCCTGCACGCGCCGTTGTTCGACAGCTCCACCACCGACAAGCGCGGTCGGTGGCAAACTTCGCCCGCTACCACTTCCTCGACGGCGGCTCCCGGGACTCCTTCGTCGACTGGGACTCCGGCGCCGCCACCGTCGCGCTGTTGCGCTCCGAGGCCGGCCGCGAGCCCCATGACCGCGCCCTGCGCGAGCTGGTCGGCGAACTGTCCACCCTCAGCCCCGACTTCCGCACCATGTGGGCCGCCCACGACGTGCGCATCCGCCACGACGGCGTCAAGCGGCTCCAGCCCCCGCCGTCGGCGAGCTGGAGCTGACGTACCGGTCCGTGGACCTGCCCGTGTCTCAGCGAGCCGTGCACGACCTGAGCCTCTACACCGCAGAACCCGGCAGCGCCTCCGAGGAACGCCTCAAACTCCTCGCCAGCCTCGCAGCTACCCCCGCCCCGGCGGCGGAGCCCACCGGCACGCAGCCCACGCCTTCCCGGAACAGCCACTGACCGCCAGGGTGAACCCGCACGCCAGGATCCGTCCGTGTCCGGTTGGCCGGGGCCGTCCGTGTCCCGTCGGCTGGTACGGAGGCTCCCGTTGGTCGGTACGGAGGTTCCAGTCGGCCGGTACGGAGGCTCCCATTGGCATATCTTCGCCAAAGGCACTTATGGTGCACTTGTCGCGGGACGGGAGGTACACCGGTGGGTGGAGCCGATACCGACGGGCGTGAGGAGGGGCCGGACTCCGCCGTGCTGGAAGCCCTGTTCACGCAGTCGCCGCTGGGCCTCTTCCTCTTCGACGAGCGGTTGCGCGTGCGCCGCTACAACGCCAGTCCCCGCGGCCTCAGCGGCATCTCGGCGGAAGAGGTGATGGGACGTACCTTCGCTGAGGTCGACACCGGCTTCGACACGACCGAACTCGTCGTCCTCGCGGGGGAGACGCTGCGCACGGGCCACTCCGTGATCCACCACACCGTGAAGGGCAGCCCCGTCGGCCGGCCGGATCGGGAGCTCACGGTGTCGGTCTCGCTGTTCCGCGTGGAGGACGCCGCCGACGGGCGGCCCGGGGTCGTGATGGCGGTCGAGGACGTGACCGAGCGCGAGGCCGCCCGTGCCAGGCTGGACCTCCTCCACGACGCGCACCGCCGGATCGGCACCACGCTGGATGCCACGGTCACCGCGCGTGAACTGGCCGAGGTGCTGGTACCGGCCCTCGCCGACGCCGTGACCGTACACATCGTGGACGCCGTACTGCGCGGCGAGCGGCGCCGCCCCGGGCCGGTGGACGCCGGGCAGCCGTTGCGCAGAACGGCCTTCCTGGCCGGACCCGGGGCGAGCCCCGAGGAAGGGGACACGGTCCTGGAGACGCTCCCGTTCGCCACCCCGTTCACCAGGACCCTCGAAGACGGCACGCCACGCCTGGTGGCACGGCTGGACGCAGCGGGCACCTGGCCGCCCGAGATGTCGGAGCACGCCCGCGCCCTTGCCGCCGCCGGGGTCCATTCGGTGATGACCGTCCCCCTCGCCGTACCCGAAGCGGTGCTCGGAGTCGTCACGCTGTACCGCTCGGAGCGGCCCCAGCCTTACACGCGCGAGGACCTCGACCTCGCCGCCCAGGTCGCCTCACGGGCTGCCCTCGGCATCGACCACGCCTCCAGTTACGCCCGCGAGCGGAACACGGCCACCGCCCTCCAGCGGCATCTGCGGCCGAGTCGCACTCCCCGGCTGACGACCGTCGAGACGGCTCATCTGTACCTGCCCTTGACCGCCGGCGGGGACTGGTTCGACGTCATCGAACTGTCCGGGGCCAGGGTCGGCCTCGTCGTCGGAGACGTCACCGGACACGGCATCGAGACGGCGGCCACCATGGGACGGCTCCGTACCGCGCTGCGCACACTCGCCGATCTGGGCCTGGAGCCGGACGAGGTGCTGACGCACCTCGACGAGATCGCCGCCCGGCTCGCCCGGGAGAGCGCCGACGGCGACGGGCACGGAGACGGCACCGGTACGGCGGTCGCCACCTGCGCTTACGCGGTCTACGACCCCGTCACGCTCCGGTTCTCCCTCGCCTCCGCCGGGCACCCCGCCCCTCTGCTCGTCTCGCCGGCGGGCGAGGTGACGACCGTGGGGATCGACGCGGGTCCTCCGCTCGGCACGGGCCACGGCACGTACGAGACGGTCCTCCACGACCTCGACGACGGCGCGGTCCTCTGCCTCTACACCGACGGACTGCTCGGGCGCCGTGACGACGCCAAGGACACGCTCCGACGGGTCCTCGCGTACCCGGACCGGGCGCTGTCGGAGACGGTCGACGCGGTCGCCTACGCCCTGGCCGACGAGCACGCCGAGGACGACACCGTCCTGCTGCTCGCCCGCACCCACGGGCTCACCGAGGACCAGGTCGCCCACTGGGACCTCCCGGCCGACCCCTCGGTGGTCTCCACCGCCCGCGCCCTCACCGAACGCCAGCTGGCGGCCTGGGGGCTGCGGGACCTCGCGTTCGAGACCGAACTGATCGTCAGCGAACTGGTCACCAACGCCATCCGCTACGGAAACGGGCCGGTGCGACTCCGCCTCATCCGGGACCGGTACCTGACCTGCGAGGTCACCGACGGCAGCAGCACCTCGCCGCACATGCGGCGCGCCCGCGACACCGACGAGGGCGGGCGCGGCCTGTACCTGGTGATGAGCCTCAGCCACCGCTGGGGCACGCGCTACGCCGCCCGGGGCAAGACGGTCTGGTCGCAGCAGGCGCTTCCCGGCGCTCCCACGTGACCCACCGGGCATGCGGTGTCGAGGGGGTGTGGTGCTCCGATGGATCGGTACGCCTCACAGGGGCCGTACCGATGGTTCAGTACGCCCTCGGAGGTTGCTCGGTACCGAGGGATCCGTACGCCCTCAGAGGTGGCCGTCCAGGAGCTCCCGGACCTCGACGGTCGTCATGACCCCCGTGCCGTGCGCCACCGCCTCTCCGTCCTTCAGCAGGACGTAGGAGGGGGCTCCGGTGACCCCGTACCGCTCGGTCGCGGCCGGGCAGCGCGTGATGTCGGTACGGACGAGCGTCAGGCGGTCCGCGTACTCGTCGGCGATGCCACGCACGACGAGGTCCATCGCCCGGCAGTTCTCGATCGCCTTGGGCCAGCTCCCGGTGAAGTACGCGAGGACCGGCACTCCGCTCATCCTGAGGACGAAATCGAACTCGGCGTCCTCTCGGGGTTGGTGAACCCGCTTCGCCATGGATGCTCCTGACCTCGTGTTCCGTCGTTCCATCCCCATGATCCCTCGCGTGGAACGAGCACGAAACCCGGACCGCGCGAGCCGGTTCTCCTAGGGGGCGACCCCACCACGTTTCCGGGATTCCCCGGAGTGCGCCGAGGTGTCCGCCGCTCCTGGCGTGGAGGCATGCCACGATTCCGACACGTCAAGGCCTTCGCTCTCGGCGCGGCCGTACTCGCCGCCACCACCACGATGGCCACCACTTCCGCAGTCGCCGTCGATCCGGACCCGTTAGCCCGGTTCCACGGCCGGTACGTCGACTGGCACGCCTGCGCCCTCGGCGCGGACGACAAGGTCGGTCGGGCGCTGGACGCCGCGGGCGCCGACTTCACCGTGCCGCTCGACTACGCCGACCCCGGCGGCCGTACGATCTCCGTCGCCGTGTCCCGCCTGAAGGCCACCGACACCGAGCACCGCGTCGGCCCGCTGCTGCTCAACGACGGGGGACCGGCCGGCGTCAGCCTCCACATGCCGCTGTCCGTGTCGAAGGTGATGGGGGAGGTCGCCGACCGCTACGACCTGATCGGCATGGACCCGCGCTTCGTCGGCCGGAGCACCCCGCTGGACTGCCGCTGCGGATGGGGAAGGCGTACCTGCTGGACGAGCACGTCCTCCCCGCCGTCCTCATCGGCGGCCTCGGCAGCGACCTCGACGAACGGCGCGCCGTCCTGGCCGCGACCGTCCGCCTCCTCGCGCGAGCCGCGGACCGGGAGCCGGTCGAGCCGTCCCAAGAGTTCGCGGGACAGCGGGCCGCCGCGTCAGCCGAGTGGAGGATTCGGAAGCGCTCAGGTGCCGAAGGGTCCCGGTCGACGACCTGCACGGGCGGCCAGGCCCACTGCGGGACGTCGATGCCCGGCGGGCGCGAGAAGCGGATCCGGCCGCGGGTGCCTTCGACGGTCACCCGCGGCCAGGACTCGGCGATGCGGGACCGGTCCACGCCGCCGGAGCGGAGCACGTCCGCGAGGACCGTGATCGTGTCGTAGCCCTCGAAGGCGACGAAGGAGGGTGCCAGGGCAAGCCGTTCGCGGAGGGTCGCCGCCACGCGCCTGCCGAGCGGGCCCAGACGATCGGGCAGGTAGCGCAGGAACGGGATGGCGGCGCCGTCGTCGCCCAGCAGCGCCGCCCACTCGGCGAACTCCGGCTGCCCGGCCGGCGCGCCGATCAGGAGATCGGCGAGGCGGCGGCCCCGGGGGACCGCCCTGACGATGGGCGCCGCCGGCTCCGGGTGGCCGACCAGGAGGAGGGCGGTCGCGCCGCTGTCGACGAGGGCGTCGCACAGCGCCTTGGGGGTGAGCGTGCGCGCGTCGAGTTCGGTGACGCCGCCGCCGCGCGGGGCGAGACGGTCGCGCAGGATGCGGGCCCCCGCTGCCCAGCAGACGCTCGGGTCGGCCGCCACGGCTCTGTGCCGGTGGCCCGCGTCGAGCGGGAAGTCTGCTAGATCCGCCAGCCGTGGGACTGTGCGGGGGCGATGCGCGCGACCCGTTCCGTCGGCCGTTCGGTGAGCGCGTCGAGCACCGCCGACGAGCAGAGGTACGGCAGACCGAGGGCGTCGGCCCTGGTGGCGGCGGCACGGGCGACGACGCTGTGGTACTCGCCCGCCAGGGCGGCCACCCCCAGGTGGGCCAGTTCGTCGACGGCGGCCACGGCCTTCTCCGGGTCGGCGGCGGTGTCCCTGACCACCAGCTCCAGCGGCCTTCCGCCGATCCCGCCGGAGTCGTTGACGTCTTCGACGGCCACTTCGAGGCCGGCGAGCAGCTGCCGCCCCGCCCCGCCCCGCCGCGACCCAGCCGGGCCGGTTCAGCGGAACCAGGGCGCCGATCAGGACGGCCGGTTCGTCGGCCCCTGTGGATTCGGGCGGCGTGGGGGGGCGTGGTCAAGGGCCGGATTCTCCCGAGCGACGTCGGGGTGGGTGATCGTGTGTACGTCCGGATCGTCGAACGAACGTCAGATGGCGCCGAGAGTAGTCGAGCTGTCCGCCCCGGCCCCGTCCCCGGCTCCCCAGGCGTGAGCGACGCGCCGGCCGTGCTGCTCGGGCCGACGCGTCGGTGTGCCGCGACGAAGTCACTGCTCGCTGATGTCGACCATCCATGTGATGCCGAACTTGTCCGTGCACATGCCGAACACGTCGCCCCACATCTGCTTCTCCAGCGGTACCGACACGGCACCGTCGGCGGACAGCTCGTCCCAGTAGCCGCGCAGTTCGGCCGCGTCGTCGCCGCTGAGGCTCACGGCGAAGTTGTTTCCGGGGTTGTTCTCCATCCCCGGCGGGTTGTCGGCGCCCATCAGGGTGAACCCGGCGGAGGTCTCCAGCAGGCCGTGCATGACCTTGTCCGCGTATCCGGGCGGTGTCTCCCCGCCGAACGAGCCGTAGGTGTTGAGGGTCAGGGTGCCGCCGAGCACTTTCCTGTAGAACTCCATGGCTTGCTTCGCTTCACCAGTGAAGGTGATGTACGGGTTGAGACGGGAAGCCACAAAATGCTCCTTTCCTGACGAATGGTCGGAGTCGGCAGCGTACGTCGGGCCGGGTGGGCCGGGGGTGACCCCGGGTGGTCCGAGCGGTGTGGTCACCCGGCTGGGCGGCCGACTCCCGGCTCCCGTCCCGCCCGGCCTCCGTTCCCGTCCAGCCCGGCCCGCCCCCCCCGGCCTCCGTTCCCGTCCGGCCCACCCCCCGGCCCCGGACCCCATCTCGCCCCTCCCGGCCCGCCGATCGTTGTTTCTAATCCTCTAAGCAGATTAGTATTCGCGGAGCCTTCGCTCAGCCGGTCGCCCGTCCGGGGCGGCGCCGAGGGCACCGCCGTGCGCGCTGTCCCCGCGCGGACCCGGGGCACCGTACGGACCCGGCAAGGCGGACGAGGAAGAAGGAGCTCCACCGTGGCTTCCCACCGCCGCCCGAAGCAGTCCGGTCCGCGATGCACCGGCGTCCTCACCGTGGCCACGGCGGCGGCCGTGGCGTTCGGCACGCAGTCCGCTTCGGCCGACCCGCTGCCCGACCCCAACAAGAAGGGCGTCGAGGCGCAGGTGGACCGCCTCTACGAGCAGGCCACCCAGGCCACCGAGAGGTACAACGGGGCCAAGGAGAAGGCGGACCAGCTCAAGAAGCAGATCGCGGTCGTACAGGACGAGGCCGCCCGCAAGCAGGGCGAACTCAACGAACTCCGCCAGCGGATCGGCGGCCTGGCGGCGAGTCAGTACCGGTCCGGCGGAATCGACCCCTCCCTGCATCTCCTCCTCTCCGAGGCTCCCGACACCTATCTGGAGAAGGCCTCCGCCCTCGACCGCGTCGGCGAGCGGCAGACGGCCGTCCTGCAGCAGTTCCTCTCCCGGCAGCGCGCACTCCAGCAGCAGCGCCAGGAGGCCTCGGGCAAGCTGCGCGACCTCGACGCCGTACAGAAGGACCTGGGGAACCGGAAGAAGGAGATCCAGGGCAAGCTGAGCGAGGCCCGACGCCTGCTCAACACCCTGTCCGCGAAGGAGCGGGCGCGGATCGACGAGGCGGAGGACCGTGCCAACCGTGCCGGTGAACGCGTCGACCTCGGGAGCGAGGCGAGCGCCTCGCAGCGCGCCGCCGCGGCCTTCGCCGCCGCTCAGGGCCGGGTCGGGCTGCCGTACGTCTGGGGCGCGAGCGGCCCGAGCTCCTTCGACTGCTCGGGGCTCACCTCCTGGGCCTTCCGTCAGGCCGACGTGTCCATCCCCCGTACCTCTCAGGCCCAGGCGAATATCGGTACGCGCATCAACTCCCTCGGCGACCTCAAGCCCGGGGACCTGATCATCATGCGGACCGACCTGAGCCACGTCGGCTTCTACGCGGGCAACGGGCAGATCCTCCACGCGCCCAAGCCCGGTGCGACGGTGCGCTACGAGTCGATCGCCCGCAGCGGCATGCCCTTCATGTGGGGCGTCCGCATCGGCTGACCCCTCCCGCCCCGCCGGCTCGGTCGCTTCGACGGGGTACAGCGACCGGTGCCGCCGTGAGCTGGCCGTTTACCATGAGGACCGAACGAGGACGAGCCCAGTGGAGAGGAAGCAACCCATGCGTCGGCTGGGGGAGCTCGAAGCGGAGATCATGGACCGCTTCTGGAGATGGAACCGCCCGGCCACCGTGCGCGAGGTCGTCGACGACCTCAACCGGCAGCGGGACGCGGCGTACACGACCGTCACCACCGTCACCAGCATCCTCTTCCACAAGGGCCACCTCACCCGTACCAGGGAAGGCAGGGTCTGGCTGTACGAGGCCGTCGCGACCCGCGAGGCGTACTCGGCCGCCCTCATGGAGGACGGCCTCGGCGCCAGCGAGGACCGGCCCGCGGCCCTCGTCCACTTCGTGGAGAACCTCGACGAGGACGAGATCGCCGCGCTCCGCAAGGCCCTTCGGGACGTGGGACGACGGGCGAAGGAGTGAACGCCGCCCCCGCCCTCCTGGGCTGCGCCGCGATCGTGGGCGTCGCCGCCCCCCGGCTGATGGCACGCAGCGCCGTACCGTACGGGGCACCCGCGCTCGGCGCCGCCCTGTGGCTCGCGCTCATGATGTCGTTCACCCTCACCACCGCCCTCGCCGCCTCCCAGCTGGCGACGCCGACGGAGCACCTGCACGCGGGGATCGTGCAGCTGCTGCACGCCTGCGGTCTGGGGGAGAGGACGGGGGGTCCGGACCCCAGCCCCACGACCGCCGGTCGTCTCGCCCTGGCGATGCCTCTCGCGGTCCTGGCCGCCTACGGCGGCGCGTTCTTCTTCCACCTCGCCCGCGCCGGACGCTTCCGCGCCCGCCACCGGGACCGGCTCGACAAGGTGGGGGTGCGCTCCGACCGCCTGCGCGCGACGGTGTTCGCGCACCGTGTTCCCGTCGCGTACTCCCTGCCGGGCCTCCGCTCCCGGGTCGTCGTCAGCGACTCGGCGGTGCGGCTCCTCACGGACGAGCAGCTCGGCGCCGTCCTGGAGCACGAGCGCGCGCACGTGACAGGCCGCCACCATCTGCCGATCGCTGCCGTGGAGGCGTTCTCCACCGTGTTTCCGTGGCTGCCGCTGGCCCGGCACGCACGTGCCGAGGTCCCGGTCCTGCTGGAGATGATCGCCGACGACCGCGCGCTGCGGAGCCACTCGCGGCAGGCGCTCGCGACCGCGCTGTACGAGATGGCCGCAGGCCGGACGCCCGCGGGCGCGTTCGCCGCGGGCGGCTCGACGGCGCTCCTCCGGATGAAGCGTCTGCTCGGCCCCCGCCGGGCCCCGCACCCCGCGCTGCGGGGGACGATGGCGGCGGCCACGCTCGCCGTGCCGCTGCTGCCGGTACTGGCCGCCTGTCCGCCGGGCGTCTGAGCGAGCGGCCCCTCCGCCTCCACCCGCCCCCGACCCGCTCAGACCGTCGGCGACCCCGCCGGCAGCCGCGCGATGATCCCGCCGAGGTCCGACCGGGCCGGAAGCGTGCCGAAGGTCAGCCCCCGGTCGCCCGCCAGGCGGGAGGCGCAGAAGGCGTCGGCCACCGCGTGCGGCGCGTGCCGGACGAGGAGCGAGCCCTGCAGGACGAGCGCCAGACGCTCCACCAGGCGGCGGGCGCGCAGCTGGGCGTCCTCGGTGAGGACGAGCTCGCCGCGCAGTTCGCGCCAGGCGGCGTCCAGGCGTGCGTCAGCGCCGGCGGCGGCCTCGACCTCCGTACGGAAGGCCTCCAGGGAATCCGGTTCGCGGGTCAACGCCCGCAGGACGTCGAGGGCGTTGACGTTGCCGGACCCCTCCCAGATCCCGTTCAGCGGGGCCTCGCGGTAGAGGCGGGGCATGCCGGACGCCTCGTCGTAGCCGTTGCCGCCCAGGCATTCGAGCGCCTCGGCCACGGCGGCGGGCTGGCGCTTGCACACCCAGTACTTGCCCACGGCGGTGGCCAGGCGCAGGAACGCGCGCTCACCCGCGTCGCCGCGCTGGGCACGGTCCGCCGCGCCGGCGATCCGCAGGGCCAGAGTGGTCGCGGCCTCCGACTCGACGCCCAGATCGGCGATGACATTGCGCATCAGCGGCTGGTCGATGAGCTTCGCCCCGAGGACCGAACGGTGCCGGATGTGGTGGGCGGCCTGCGCGAGCGCGGCGCGGGTGCCCGAGGCCGAGCCGAGGATGCAGTCGAGGCGGGTCATGGTGACCATGTCGATGATCGTCCGCACGCCCTGGCCCTCGGCGCCGACCGGCCAGGCGACGGTGTCGTCGAACTCCGGCTCGCTGCTGGCGTTGCTGCGATTGCCGAGCTTGTCCTTGAGGCGCTGGATCCGGAAGGTGTTGCGGCTGCCGTCGGGGAGCACCCGGGGGACGAGGAAGCAGGACAGGCCGCCGGGCGCCTGCGCCAGGACGAGGAAGAGGTCGTTCATCGGGGCGCTGGTGAACCACTTGTGGCCGCGCAGCCGCCAGGTGCCGTCCGCCGCCTCCACCGCCGTGGTGGTGTTGGCACGGACGTCCGTACCGCCCTGCTTCTCCGTCATGCCCATCCCCGCGAGCAGCCCCCGCTTGCCGGCCGGGGCGCGCAGCCCGGGGTCGTACACCCGGCTGGTGAGCAGGGGCTCGTACTCCTTGGCGAGCGCCGGGGCGGAGCGGAGGGCCGGGACGACGGCGTACGTCATGGAAACCGGACAGCCGTGGCCCGCCTCCGTGGTGCTCCACACCATGAACCCGGCGGCGCGGGCCACATGGGCGCCGGGCCGGTCGTCGGCCCAGGGGGCCCCGCCGAGCCCCTCGCCGATCGCGACGTCCATCAGGGAGTGGTACGCGGGGTGGAAGTCGACCTCGTCGACGCGGTTGCCGTAGCGGTCGTGGGTGCGCAGCTCGGGTTCGTGGCGGTTGGCCTGCTCCGCCCACCGCTGGACCTCCTCGCCGCCGGCGCGGCGGCCGATCCGGTGCAGGTCGTCGAGGTACCACTCGGCGCCCTCCCGGCGTACGCCCTCCAGCAGGACCGGGTCGTCGGCGATGTCGTGGCCGACGAGGGGCGGGACCTGGTTGGTGACGTCGTGGGTGCGCGCGGTGGGGTTGCTGCGCAGCGGCGGCACTCCGGCGGTCGCGGTCATGGCGGGCTCCTCCTGCTCGGCGGGACGGGACGGGACGGCGGTGCGGGTGCGGGTGCGGTGCGGTGGGGCGGGTCCTTCGCGCGGGTCCGGCTCGCGGTGCGGTACGGGGGGACAGCCGGCCGGTCGGCGGCGCGGGGTCAGCGGGGTGGATCGGACGGGTGGGCGCCGGTGCAGCGCAGGGTCATCGCGGTGAGTTCGTTGAGCAGGTCGCCGACGGCGCGGTCGCCGCCGTCGGCGCCCTCTGCGGGCGTGCCGAGCGGGTCGACGAGCACCTCGCCGACGGCGCCGGTCAGCGCGGCGGCGGTGACGCGGGCGTCCTGCGGGGGCAGCAGCCCGGCGGCCGTGCCCTCGCGGACGACCTCGGCGAACAGTTCGCGGTAGCGCCGCCGGAACTCCAGGCGCTCGGCCCCCAGGGCGGGTTCGGCGGGCGCCGCGAGCAGGGCGTAGGCCAGTCCGGGGCGTTCCAGGGCGCGCCGGGCGAAGACCCGTACGCCGTCGGTCAGCCGCTCGACCGGATCGCCGTCCCCGTGGAGGACCTCGCTCAGCACCTCGGCCTCGCGGCCGGACGCGCGGCGGAAGACCTCCACAGCCAGGGCGGCCTTGGAGGGGAAGTGCTGGTAGACGGAGCCGGCCGCGATGCCCGCGGCGGCGGCGACGGCGGTCACCGAGGCGTTCGCCCAGCCGACCTCGGCCACGACCTGGGTGGCCTGGTCGACCAGGCGCTCACGGGCGGCCTCCAGCCGTTCGAGTTCCGCGGGGGTCTTCCGATAGGCCATACAATGAAGTGAACCACCATTCAGCCCTTCGTTCCAGCCCCGGAACCGAGCCGTTCGATCCCGAAGGGATGAATGTGCCGCGATGGCGCTCCGCCGGGCAGAGCGGGACGCCACGCTTCTGACGTGCGCAGACAAGGCAGCAAGGTGGTTCCCGCCCAGCGGAACGCCGCACCGGGACCCATGACCGGCCGGGCCGTGGTCCCGCCCGTGCCCCGGGGGCTCCCCATCCACCGGAGCGGGCCCGTCGAGGCCCGTCTCCGCTACTGGTTCGACACCACCCTGAGCCGCGGAACCCCCGCCCTCGTCGGCTGGCTCGCCCTCGCCTGCCTCGCCCTCGTCGTGCCCGTGAGCGCCCTCCTGGTGTGGACCGACCACCGCACCCCCACCACCCTCAGCGCGCGGATCGCCGCCGTGTGGCGGAACACGGGACAGACCCTGCGGCTCGGCGGTGAGGTCGGGCCCCCGCTGCGCGTCGCCCTGTCGGTCCTCCTCGCCCTCATCGCGCTCTTCTACGTCTCCACCCTGGTCAGCCTCATCACCACCGGCATCACCGACAAGCTGCTCGCCCTCGACCGGGGACACGCCAGAGTCGTGGAGAGCGGCCACACCGTCGTGCTCGGCTGGTCGGAACAGATCCCCACCGTCGTCGCCGAACTCGTCGCCGCCCACGCCCAGCGGCGCCGGGGAGTCGTCACGGTGCTCGCCGACCGGGGCAAGGCCGACATGGAGGAGGAGTTCCGCGACGCCGTCGGCCCGGTCGGCCGTGCCCGGCTCCTCTGCCGCAGCGGCCGTCCCACCGACCCCGTCGCGCTCGCCCGGGTGAGCCCGGCGACGGCGGAGTGCGTGCTCGTACTGCCCAGGGACAGCCCCGGCGACGATGCCGAGGTCGTCAAGACGCTGCTCTCGCTCACGGCGGCCGTGGGCGAGGAACACCCGGTGCGGGTCGTCGCGGCCGTACGAGGCGACCGCTACCTGGGCGCCGCCCGGCTGGCCGGCGGCCCCCGGGCCACCGTCCTGGACACGGACGACCTCTCCGCGCGGCTCCTCGTCCAGTGCGCGCGGCAGCCCGGACTCTCCCTCGTCCACCAGGAGTTGCTGGACTTCGCCGGACACGAGTTCTACACGGTGCGCGAGCCCGGACTGTCCGGCCTGACCTTCCACGAGGCCGCCCGCTTCTCCCCGGTGTCGGCCGTCGTCGGCATCGCCCACGAGGACGGAAGCGTGTCACTCAACCCGCCCGCCCGGACTCCGGTCCTGGAGGGCGACGCCCTGATCGTGATCGCCGAGCACCAGGACGCGACGTACTGGACCGCCGCACCGCACCCGTACGACCCCAGGGCGATCCGTGCGGCGAGTCCGGCGCAGACCGGTCCGGCCGAGGCCCCCGAGCGCTTCCTCCTGCTGGGCTGGAACCGCCGGGCCCACCGGATCGCCGAAGCGCTGTCCCGGCGTACCCCACCCGGCTCCGTGCTCGACGTCGTGGCCGAGGCGCGCGCCGCCACGGTCTCCGGCATCCGGGACCTCACGGAGGCCGTCGGCCACCGTCTGTTCGTACGCCACCACCCCGGTGACCCGACCCTGCGCGAGACGACGGACGCGCTGGATCCCACCGGACACGACGCCGTGATCGTCCTGGCCGCCGACCCCCGTCCCGGTCACGACGATCCGGACGACCGGACCCTGGTCACCCTCCTCCACCTGCGGGCACGCGACCGCGAGCGGGTGGGGGCCGGGGTGGAGAGCCGGTGCGTTCCCGTCGTCACCGAGATGACCGACGACCGCAACCGGCTGATCGCCCCCCATGCCCCCGGCGCCGACTTCGTGGTCAGCGGCAGGCTGATCGGGCTCCTGATGACACAGATCTCCCAGAACCCGCGGCTGGCCGCGGTGTTCCGGGAGATCTTCGCCGAAGGAGGGAGCACCCTCCGGATCCACCCGGCGCGCCGCTACGTCGAGACGGGCCGCGAGGTCTCCTTCGCGACCGTCGTCGAATCGGCCGCCCGCCAGGGCGCGTGCGCCATCGGCTACCGCACCCGGGGCCCCGCCCACGGCGTGTGCCTCAACCCGCCGAAGTCACAGGTCCGGCACTGGCACCAGGAGGACGAGATCGTGGTCCTGGAGCAGGAGGGGTGACCTGTGATCCGGGGCGGGGCAGTCCCTCAGCCCAGTACGACCGGCAGGTCGAAGAGGTCGTTCTGCGTGACGACGGGCTTGTTGCGCAGCTCCTCGCGCGGCACCGCGAGCCGCAGCTCCGGGAACCTCGCGTACAGCGCGGGCAGCGCCACCGACGCCTCCAGACGGGACAGCGCCGCGCCGGGGCAGACGTGCGGGCCGTGACCGAAGGAGATGTGACGGTTCGGCGTACGGGTCACGTCGAAGTCGCCCGCCGTCGGACCGAACTGCGCCTCGTCCCGGCCGATCGCGCCGAAGGACACGATCAGGGCCTCCCCCTTCGGCAGCACCCGGTCGCCGACCTCGATGTCCTCGGCGGCGAACCGGATGAGCACGTGCGAGGTGGGCGTCGACCAGCGCAGGGTCTCCTCGATGACGTTCTCCCACGGCACCTCGCCCTTGAGGACCAGGGCCCGCTGCTCGGGGTGGGTCTCCAGGGCGACGACGGCGTTGACGATCAGGCTGATGGTCGTCTCGTGCCCGGCCGCCACCATCAGCTGGAGGGTGTTGGTGATCTCCTCCGTGCTGAGCCGGTCGCCGCCCTCCGAGGCCTCGATCAGCGCGCTGGTGAGGTCGTCGCCGGGCTGCTCCGTCTTGGCCGCCACGATCCCGGCGAAGAGGGCGCCCAGATCCGCCATCATCTGCGGCACCTCCTCCGGAGGCGTCTGCGTCGAGAAGAACTTGTCGAACAGCGCCTTCAGCCGGGGCTGGTCGGCCGTGTCGACGCCCATCAGCTCACACACCACGTTCATGGGCAGCGGGAACGCGAACTCGGCCTTCAGGTCCACGGTCTCGCCGGCCGGGCGCTCGGCCAGCCGGTCCAGCATGCCCCCGGTGAGCGCCTCGATGCCCTCGCGCAGCCGCTCCACCCGGCGCGCGGTCAGCGCCTGCGCGACCAGGGTGCGCAGCCGCCGGTGCTCCTCGCCGTCCACGGTCAGCATGGACCGGCCGGGGTTGGCCAGGCCGATCAGCGGCCAGTCCATCGGTATCTCGCCGCGCTGCCAGGCACCCCAGACACCGGTGTCCTTGACGAGCCGGGAGTCGGTCAGCAGCCGCCGGGCCTCGGCGTGGTGGGTGACGGCCCAGCAGGGCACCCCACCGGGCAGCACGACACGGGCCAGCGGGCCGGCGGCGCGCAGCCGGGCGCCCTCGCCGTCCAGGTCGTTGACGAACGGGTCCAGGGTGATGACCTCGGCGCCGGAAGCGGCGGTGTGGTCGTACGGGCAGCTCATCCGATGGCTCCAAGTGCGGGTGTCGGGGTGTAGGTCACGGGGAGCGCGGTCAGACCGCGCAGCCAGGGGGAGGGACGACGGGCGAGGTCGCCCGCGGTCACCGCGAGGTCCACGTCCGGCAGCCGGTCCAGCAGCACCTCGATGCCCGTCCTCGCGATGGTCTCGGCCACCTCCTGGGCGGGGAAGGGGCAGCGGTGCTCGCCGTGACCGAACGAGAGGTGGGCGTTGTTGCCGCCGGTGAACGCGCCGGAGTCGGTGCGCACATGCGGGTCGGAGTTGGCCGCGGCCAGCCCGAGCAGCAGCAGATCCCCCTGGCCGATCTTCCGGCCGCCCAGGTGGGTGTCGCGCGAGGCCCAGCGGCCGGCGACGTTCTGGGTGGGGGTGTCCTCCCACAGGACCTCGTTCATGGCCTCGCCGACGCTGTGCCGGCCACCCGCGAGCGAGGCCGCGAAGCGGTCGTCGGTGAGCATCAGACGCAGCGAGTTGCCGATCCAGTCGGCGGTGGGCTGGTGGCCCGCGGCCATCATCACCATGAGGTCCTGGGCGACCTCCTCCAGGGAGAACCCGGCGGGGTTGCCGAGCATCCGGGAGGCCACGTCGTCACCGGGCGCCGCGGACTTGGCGGCGAGCAGCGCGAACATGGACTCGCCCAGGTGGCGCTGGCCCTCCAGCGCCCCCTCCTGGCCGTTGATCATGGCGTTCATGGCGGTGACGAGCGCGGGGCCCTGCTCGTCGGCGAAACCGTAGACGCTGGCGAGGACCCGTACCGGCAGGAGCATCGCGTACTCGGCGATGATGTCGCAGGACCCCTTGGCGCACAGCGCGTCGATGAGCTCGTCGGCGAAGCGCTCGGCCCGCTGCCTCAGCACGAACGGGTCGATCGCCTCCAGTGCCCCGGAGATGACGGCGGCGCGCTCGCGGTGCCGCTCGCCCACGGTGTAGAGGATGGACGGCTGCTTGCGGCCGATCATGGGCAGCAGCGGCCAGTCCGCCGGGATGACGTCCCACTGGTGCCACAGGTCGGAGTCGCGCGAGAAGAGCACCGGGTCGCTGGTGACCTGGTGCAGCTCGCGGTAGCCGAGGACCAGCCACGCGGGAATGCCGCCGTCCAGGACGACCGGCGCGACGGCCCCGTGTTCGCGCCGGATCTGCCGGTACAGCTCCGTGGGGTCGGTCTGGAACCTGGGCCCGCTCAGGGGGACGGGCTGGGGTTCGGGGTGGGTCACGGGGTGGGCTCCGGGATCGGCTGGGTCGTCGGCCGCGGGGCCGAGGCGACGACGGTGCGCAGGTGCTCGACGAGCGAGATGAGGACCTGCTTGCTGGACTCGCGCGAGCGGGCGTCGCAGAGGACCAGCGGGACCCCGTCGGCGAGGTCGAGGGCCTCGCGGATCTGGTCGGGGGAGTGGGAGGGCCCGCCGAAGTCGTTGCAGGCGACGACGAACGGCGTGCCGTGGTGTTCCAGGCGGTCGATCGCGTACCAGGAGTCGGCGAGCCGGCGCGTGTCGACGAGCACGACCGCGCCCAGCGTCCCGGAGAACAGCCGGTCCCAGAGGAACCAGAACCGCTCCTGGCCGGGTGCCCCGAACAGATAGAGGATGTTGTGGGCGTCCAGCGAGATCCGGCCGAAGTCGAAGGCCACGGTGGTGGCCGTCTTCGAGCTGACGCCGACGGTGTCGTCGACGCCCTCGCCGGCCTGCGTCATCGTCTCCTCGGTGTTCAGCGGACGGATCTCGCTGACCGAGCGGACCAGGGTGGTCTTGCCGACGCCGAATCCGCCGACGACAACGATCTTCAGTCCGTTGTCGGCGGTGCTCTGCAGGGTCTGGCGCTGTTCAGAGGTTACGGAGTCCAACGAGCACCTGCTCCAGGATGTCGTGATCGGGAAGGCGGTACGACGAGCGGGGATGCCGCACGTGGATCCGGCCTGTGTCGTGCAGGTCTGCCAGGAGGATCCGGGTGATCGACACGGGCAGGCCGAGTTCGGCGGCGACTTCCACCACCGCTGTGGGGAACTGGCACATCCGGAGGATCGCGGCGTGCTCGGACTGCATGCCGGGAACCGGGTCGCTCTCGGAGACGACGAGCGTCACCAGGTCGAAGGCGTCGGAACCGGCGCGGCTGCGACCGCCGGTGAGGGTGTAGAGCCGGTCGGGGGAGTCGTCCCGTCCCGGCCTGCCGCGACTCATCCCCTGGGCCTCGCTACCAGGTGCTCGCCCAACTGCTCGACCAGCTCCGACATGTTGTGGCCGACGAGCCCGGCGTCGGCGTCCTCGTCGGCGACGAGCGCGAGGTGGGCGCCCTCGCCGGCCTCCACGATGAAGAGGATGCCGCCGTAGAACTCGGCCATCGCCGAGCGGACCCCGCCCGTGCCGTCACCGAACTCCACGGAGGCGCCGTGGGAGAGGCTCTGGATGCCCGCGGCGATGGCGGCGAGCTGGTCCGCCTGGTCGACGGAGAGCCCGTCGGTACGGCAGAGCTTGAGGCCGTCGCGGGAGAGCACCAGGGCGTGACGCGTGCCCGGGGTGCGTTCCAGGAGGCCCTCCAGGAGCCAGCTGAGCTTCTCGTCGGTGGTGGTGCCGGTCATTGCGGGGTGCCTTCCGGGGACGGGGAGTTCGGGGTGGGACGGGGATCGGTCGCGTCCGGCTCGGTCGCGTCCGGGCGCGAGGTCTCCAGCGGGGCGGAGTTCGGCTGCGCGGACTCCCGCTGCGGGGGCTCCGACTCCGCGGGCTCCGGCTGGGAGGCCGCGCGGACGGCCTGGCGGAAGCTGCCGAAGCGGGTCGCCGCCCCGGCCGCGGCGCCGGTGCGCGGGCTCGCCGTACGGGGCTTGGCGGCGGCGTCCGGACCCTCGGGGTGCGCGGCGGCCAGGGCCCGGCCGCGACGGCGGCGCGGCAGCCCGCTCTCACCGAACCGAGGGTGCTCGCCGGTGCCTTCGGCCGCGCTCTCGTGCGCGGTCTCGGGCTCGGGAGCCGGAGTGACGGCCGGTGCGGGGGCGGCGGTCCGGTCCAGCGCCTCGCCGGAGGCCTGCGCGGGCACGGACACCCCACGGCCCGCGAGGGGAGCCGACGGAAGGGCGGGCGCGGCCTGCGCTTCCATGGGCGTACGGCTGATCAGTTCCTGGGGCAGCATCAGCAGGGCGCCGGTGCCACCACGTGCCGAGGGTCGGAACGACACGGTCAGGCCGTGCTTGCGGGCCAGCCGGCCGACGACCGCCAGACCCAGTCGGGTTCCGGACAGGCCGGCCAGATCCTGAGCCTCCGAGCCCACGGCGGCCTCCGCGCGCCGCAGCTGGACGTCGCTCATCACCAGACCGCTGTCCTCGACGGCGATCATGATGCCGGCCGGGACCTCCTCCACGTAGACGTGGACCTCGGCGGTGGGCGGCGAGAAGTTGGCGGCGTTGTCCATCAGCTCGGCCAGGGCGTGCATGACGCCCTCGGCCGCGTGCCCGGCGACGGCCGCGTCGCTGCTGGAGTGCAGCCGCACCCGCTGGTAGCCGCCGATCCGGCCCATGGCGCCGCGCAGGATCGACTCCATGCCGATCGGGCGGGCCCAGCGGCGGCCGGAGCGGGCTCCGGTCAGCACGGCGACGGAGTCGGCGAGCCGGCCGGCCTGGGCGGTGCGGTGGTCGAGGTGGAGGAGGTCGGTGAGGACGTCCTCGTCCGCGTGCCGGTGCTCCATCTCACGCAGGTCCGCCAGCATGCTGGTGGCGAGGGCCTGCATACGGCCGGCGGCGTTGGCCGAGGCGGCCATGGCGGCGGAACGGCCGGATTCGGCACGGCGCAGCCGGGTTTCGAGCCGCTGGACGTCGGCGGCCCGCTCGCGGGCGAGCGCCGCCGTCCTGGCGGTGTGGGAGCTGACGAGTTCCTCGGTACGGGCCGCGTGGGCGGCCTCGGCCGCCGAGGCCCGCTCCTCGTACCGCTCCTTGAGGGTGGCGTTCTCGCGGGCGGCGGACGCCCGGGACTGGGCTGCGTACGTCTCTCGCGAGGCCAGCTCGGCGGCGAGGGTCTCGACCCGCCGGCTGAGTGTGCGTGAGGTGCGGCCGTACCAGGTGACGGCGAAGGCCGCCGCGGAGAGCAGAAGAACGCCGCAGGCGGCGAACCAGGCGAGCGCGGTGCGGACGCCGTCCGGTGCCGCGGTGGCCGCGGCGGCGGCGACCGCGCCACCCGCTGCGGCTGTCAGCGACAAGGCGATCAGGGCAGGGCGGAAGGGGGTGGGTGACGCCGACATCAACCAGACTCTCGGGACAGGCACACGGGGAAGGGAGTCGTAACGTCGGCACTATAGATCTGTTGTTGATCAATACGGAACTCGGTCGACCGGATCGTCATTCATTACAGGGCGCATGTTTCCCCTATGCGCCCAAGAAAGTCCGAACTTGTTCGATCCGCGCCGAAGTACCTGGTGACGCAGGGTTCCTGACCTTTCGTGGGCCGCCCCGGGCCCGACGTACCGGCGCGGGCACCGGTACGTCGAACGGGAGCAAACAGCCGGAGGCCGCAGCCGGGCCCCTGCCCGCCCGGGGTCAGGCGGTCCCAGGGCCGTCGGCCGGATCGTGGATCGTGATCGCCTGTACGGGGCAGGCGCGGGCGGCCTCGTCCAGCAGCGTGTCGTCGCTGTCGGACCCGGCCCCGGCGCCGCCGTCCTCCCGGTCCGGGACGACCATCCCGAAGCCGGCGTCGTCCTGGGTGAAGAAGCCCGGCGAGGTCAGGGCACACTGACCGGCGCCGATACAGAGGTCTCCGTCGATCGTGACGCGCATCCGCGACACTCCTCTCACCAGCTGACGGGGAGCGCGAGCATCCCCTGAACGGTGTCGCCCGGCTTGAACGGGATCTCCTCGGCGGGCGCGTCGAGCCGCAGCCCCGGCAGCCGGCGCAGCAGCGTCCCGAGCGCGATCTCCAGCTCGGCACGGGCCAGGTTCTGGCCGAGGCACTGGTGGATGCCGAAGCCGAAGGCCACGTGGTGGCGGGCCGGGCGCGCCCAGTCGAGGGTGTCCGGATCGCCGTAGGCGGCGGCGTCGCGGTTGATGACCGAGGTCGAGAACGCCACGCCCTCGCCCGCGCGGATGACCGTCCCGGAGACGTCGATGTCCTCGCGCGCGACCCGCAGCAGTCCGTCGGCGATCGACAGGAACCGCAGCAACTCCTCGACGGCGGCGGGGACGAGCGACGGATCGGCCCGCAGCTCCGCCAGCCGCTCCGGATGGTTCAGCAGTGTGAACGTACCGAGGGAGATCATGTTCGCCGTGGTCTCGTGCCCGGCGACCAGCAGGATGGTGGCGAGCTGCACCAGCTCCTGGCGGTCGGGGCCGCCGTCTCCGGAGCCCTGGGCCACGAGGTCGTCGATGACGCCGTCGCCCGGCTTCGCCCGCTTGCGGTCGATCAGGGCGCCGAGGTACTCCTCCAGTTGGGCCAGGGCGTCCTCGGTGTCCGCGCCCGTCGGCCCGCGCAGCAGCCGCCGCGACTGCTCCTCGAAGAAGTCGTGGTCCTCGTAGGGCACTCCGAGCACGTCGCAGATGACGATCGACGGCACCGGCAGGGCGAAGGCGCTCACCAGCTCGGCGGGCGGCCCCTGGGCCTCCACGGCGTCCAGCAGCCGGTCCACGGTCGTCTGGATGCGGGGCCGCAGGCCTTCCGTGCGCTTGAGGGTGAAGCTCGGGATGAGCAGCCGGCGCTGGGTGTTGTGCTCGGGGTCGTCCCAGCCGAGCAGCGCCGCGCGTCGGCGTCGCCGCAGCGTCCCGGCGCGCTCGGTCGGCATCGGGAAGTCGGGCCGGGTGGAGTCGGTGGACAGGCGCGGGTCCGCGAGGAGCGAGCGGGCGGCTCCGTGCCCGGTGACCAGCCACACCTGCCGCCCGTCCCAGAGCGTCACCCGCGACAGCGGGCGTTCCTCGGCGGGCCGGGGGTACTCGGTCGGGGGGTGGTAGGGGCAGGTCCGGGACTGCGGGAACGCAACGGCTTTCGTCATGGGAGGCCTCGCTAGGTGCGAATCGGTGACTCTGACGTGGGTGCCGTCTCCACTACATGCCTCAGGCACCTATCTGGTCTACGCGTAGTTCGGCCAATCCACCCGTTCGGACCCGTGGGGTGTCGGCCATCCCGCCGACCGGCCCCGTGGGTGTCGGCCACCCACCCGGCCGGAAAGCGGGGGACACGGCCCTCCGGCCGTTGCTATGTTGGGCGCCATGTCCAGTCCTGAGGCGGAGAGAAGCCGGCCACCGGTGATCGGTGGCTGATCGCGCAACCCTCTGACGACCCTGCTTCCTTCGGCCCTTCGCCGAGCAGTGCGTCGCGGATCCGCCATGGATCGACCGCATCGCGGGATCGCGCCCGGAGCTCTCTCCGAGGCGTCTCCCACGCGACCCCCGGACCTGCCGTCCGCACGTCGCGTCTCCCCCTTCTGCGATGTAGTTCGGAGCTTCTCCATGCCCTTCGCCGTCTACGTTCTCGGGCTCGCGGTCTTCGCCCAGGGAACGTCGGAATTCATGCTGTCCGGTCTCGTGCACGACATGGCCGCCGACTTCGGTGTGTCCCTCCAGGCCGTCGGCTCGCTCACCTCCGCCTTCGCCCTCGGCATGGTCGTCGGCGCGCCGCTCGTCGCCATGCTCAGCCTGCGGCTGCCCCGCCGACGGGCGCTGCTGGCCTTCCTCGTCACCTTCCTCCTCGCCCATGTGGTGGGCGCCCTCACCCACAGCTTCGACGTCCTCTTCGTCACACGGGTGGTCGCCGCCCTGGCCAACGCCGGCTTCCTCGCCGTCGGCCTCTCGACCGCCGCCGCCATGGCGGGACCGGGAGCCAAGGGCCGGGCGACCTCGATCCTGCTGAGCGGTGTGACCCTGGCGTGCGTCGCCGGTGTCCCGCTCGGCGCCCTGGCCGGCGAGTTCTGGGGCTGGCGCTCCGCCTTCTGGGGCGTCGCGCTGATCTCCGCGCCCGCCGTCCTCGCGATCCTGTGGTCCGTGCCCGTGACGCCCGCCGACCCCGGGGCGCCCGGGGTGCGCGGTGAACTGCGGGCGCTGCGCGGCCCCCGGCTGATCCTGACGCTCGTGCTCGGAGCGCTGGTGAACGGCGCGACGTTCTGCTCGTTCACGTACCTCACCCCCGTCATCACCGGCGTGACGGGTCTGGGCGCCGGGTGGGTGCCCGCCGCTCTGGCGCTGTTCGGCACCGGATCCTTCCTCGGCGTCAACCTGGCCGGCCGGCTGGCGGACACCCGGCCCGGCCGGGTCCTCGTGGTCGGTGGCGCGGCGCTGACGGCGGGCTGGCTGGTCCTCGCCCTCACGGCCGGCAACCCGGTCGTGGCCCTCGTCCTCGTCCTCGTCCAGGGGGCGCTGTCCTTCGGGGTCGGCTCCACCCTGATCACCCAGGCCCTCTACGGGGCCTCCGGGGCGCCCACCCTGTCCGGCGGCTTCGCCACCGCCGCGCTGAACGTCGGCGCGGTGGCCGGCCCCGTCCTGGGCGGCCTCGCCCTCGGCGCGGGACTCGGCCTCCGTGCGCCGCTGGTCGTGAGCGCCGTACTCGTGGCCACCGCCCTCCTCGTCGGCGGTGTGGGCCGCGTGACCCTTGGGAGGGAAGGCGCGGCCGTGCGTTCGGGAGCCCCGGATCCGGGGCGGGCCAACGTCCAAATGTGATCGGTTCATTGCATGTTCGGTGCGGTGAATGGTCATTTAATGCGCCCTGAATGACCGGTGGAGGTAGCCCTTCCAGCTCGGGCACATGGGGAACCCGAACTGACTATGCTCCCCTCTGTGTTGCGGTGCGGTCACAGCGAGTCATGGACGCTGTGGTGCGCGCGGACGGAACGTGGCTGTGACGGGAAGCGACCATCGACGCGCTCTCGAAGCGCCCCGCCGGCCCATCGCTTCACCCCCAGTCCGCTCATTCCCCGTCTGCTGAGGGACCCCTTGATGGTTCGTGCAGGATCGATGTCCAGAGCCCGCCCGCCAGCGCCTCCCCGGGTGTGGCTCCTCACCCCCGGAGTGCTGGCCGGCGCCCTGATGGCCGCGCTGCTCCTCTCGCCTGCACACATACGGACCGCCGTGGCCTGGTACGGGCTGGGCGCGATCGTCCTGGCGATCGCCGCCTCGGCCGAGACCGCACGCCGGCTCCGCTCCGCCGAAGAGGCTCGCACCACCCGGGCGGGAGCCGAGGAGCGCGAGTACTACGCACAGCGCGAAGCGGCCCTGCTCGGGCGCCTCGCCGACCAGCGGGCCGCCACCGTGTGGCTCGCCGAGGAGCTGCTCCCGGCGGCCGTCGCCCGGCTCCGCAGGGGCGCCCTCGCCTCGGAGGTCCTGCGGTCCGCTTCCTTCGGCAGCCACCTCGACGAGGAGTTCGCCGAAGCGCTCAGGGGAGCCCTGGGGGCACTCCTGGAAGCGGTGGAGGCCGACGAGCACACCCGCGACGCCTCCCAGCGGACCCTGGTCGCGGTCGCGCGCCGGGTCCAGGCGATCGTGCACCAGCTCGCCAAGGACCTGCACACCATGCAGATCGTCCACGGCAACGACCTCGTGGTCTCCAGGGGCCTCCAGGACGTCGACCACCGCAACGCCCTGATCGGGCGGCTCGCGGCCAGCATCGCCGTCCTCGGCGACGCCCGGCCCGGACGCCAGTGGTCGAAGGCGATCCCGCTCTACGACGTGCTGCGCGGGGCCATGTCCCGCATCGTCGACTACCCGCGCGTGAAGCTGACGTCGGTGGCCGAGGTGGCCGTGGTCGGCCCCGGCTCCGAGCCGATGATCCACCTCCTCGCCGAACTCCTCGACAACGCCACCACGTTCTCGCCGCCCCACACCCCGGTGGAGGTCACCGCGAGCGAGGTGCCCTCGGGCATCGCGATCGAGATCGAGGACCGCGGCGTCGGACTCACCGAAGAGGTCCGCCACCGCATCGAACGCGTCATGAAGCAGTCGATGTCGGGCATCCAGCTGGCGAGCCTCGGCGAGGTGACCCAGCTCGGCCTGCCGGTCGTCAGCCGGCTCGCCCGCGAGCACGGCTGCGAGGTCGACCTGCGCACCTCCGCCTACGGAGGCGTACGGGCCGTCGTCCTGGTGCCCAGGAATCTGATCACGACGGTGCCGCAGCCCGCCATGCGCCGTTTCCCGGAGCCGATCCGGAAGCGTACGGTCGGCGGTCCGGTCCTGCCGAGGGTGGTGCCGAGGGTGGTGCCGCCGGTGGAGGCCTCGACGGAATCCGGCGAGGTGAGGAAGACGCCCAACGGACTCCCGCAGCGCCGCAGGGAGTCGCCCGTCCCGACGCCGGTCGTCGTCGCCGGGACGACGACCCCGCCCGAATCCGGGGGATCCTCCGGCACGGCCCGCCCGCCGGGTCTGATGTGGGAGGCCTTCAACGGCACCAAGCGAGCGTCCGCCGAACCCTCCACTTCCCCCAGCGAACCGTCAGATGAGGTTGAGTAACATGCAGCCACTGCCCAACATGGACTGGATGCTCAAGGAGCTCGTGGGCAGCGTCCCGTACGTGCGCCACGTGGTCGTCCTGTCGTCGGACGGGCTGTGCATCGGGCAGGCGAACACGGAGCCCGACGCCGCCGACGCCATCGCCGCCGCCTGCTCCGGCATCCAGAGCCTCGCGCGTGCCATCGCGCAGATGTTCCCGGAAGGCAACGGAACGACCCGGATGGTCGGGATCGAGGCCGACGGCGGGTACTTCTCCCTGATGGCGGCCGGTCCGGGGGCCTATCTCGCGGTCCTCGCCGACCCGGAGGTCGACGCCGGCCTCCTGGGGGACCGCATGCGGACCCTGGTGGTCCGGATCGGCCAGCACATGACCAGCCCGCCCCGTGATGACGTCGGGCAGGCGATGTGACATCAGAGAACCGGAACCCCTGGGAGGAAGGCAACCCCGTCCCCCTCTACGTCATCACCGGCGGGGGTTTCTCGGCCGACACCTTCAACCTGGTCACCCTCATCGCGGCGAGGTCCACACCGGATCCCGCGATGCAGCCCGAGCAGGCGGCCATCCTCACCATGTGCACGTACCCGCTGTCGGTGGCCGAGCTCTCGGCGTACCTCAGTCTTCCGTTCAGCGTGGTCACCGTGCTCCTGTCCCAACTCGTCGACGAGGAACGGGTCGAGGCCATCGCGCCCGTGCCGGTCGCGGCGTTCCCCGAACGAGGCCTACTTGAGGCGGTGATCCATGGACTACGCAAGCTCTGACGCGCCCGCCGTCGTCGGCCCGCGCGGCACCGACATGCTGCTGCCGTACGGCGCCCGGGGCGTCAAGGTCGTGATCGTCGGCGGCTTCGGAGTCGGCAAGACGACCATGGTCGGGGCGGTGAGCGAGATCCCGCCGCTGACCACCGAGGAGACCATGACGCAGGCGGGCGTCGGGATCGATCACAACCCCGGCGCCCAGGGCAAGAACACCACGACCGTCGCTCTCGACTTCGGACGGATCAGCATCAACGAGGAGCTGATCCTCTACCTGTTCGGGACCCCGGGACAGGAACGCTTCTGGTTCCTGTGGAACGGCATCTTCGAAGGCGCCCTCGGCGCCGTGGTGCTCGTCGACACCCGGCGGGTCGAGGTCTGCTTCGAGGTGGTCACCCGCCTGGAGGACCGTCGCGTCCCGTTCGTGGTGGCTGTCAACAGCTTCCCGGAAGCCCCGCAGTACCCCGTAGAAGAACTGCGCACCGCTCTGGCCCTCAGCGATTCCGTGCCCATCGTCACCTGTGACGCACGCGACCGGGCGTCCTGCCGGGACGCCCTGCTCTCGCTGATGGTCTACCTGTGCACCCTCGCAGCCTCCCAGGAGACCGCATGACCGTCCCACCCGCCGAACACACCACCGCGCTGCCCGGACAGCCCCCGCCCCCGGGCTGCCCGGCCCATGTGGCCACCACAGGACCCGGCGGAGCGAGCCGGCTCTACGGCCCGGCCGCCGAGACGGACCCCATGGGTCTGTACGAGGAACTGCGCGCCGCCCACGGCCCGGTGGCGCCCGTCCTGCTCGACGGCGACGTACGCGCCTGGCTCGTCCTCGGCTACCTCGAGAACCGCGACGTGGCCAGCCGCCCCACCCAGTTCTCCCGCGACCCGCGCGTCTGGCACGGATGGACGAGCGGGGAGATCGACCCGGAGACCTCGCCCCTGGTCCCGATGATCGGCTGGCGCCCCGACTGCGTGTGCGCCGACGGCGAGGAGCACCAGCGGCTGCGCGGCGCGCTCACCGCCGGCCTCGACCAGTTCGACCACCGGGGGCTGCGCCGCCACATCACCCGCTTCGCGCACGAACTGATCGACACGTTCTGCGAGGACGGCGAGGCGGAGCTCGTCGAGCAGTTCACCGAGCACCTGCCCATGCTCACCCTCACCCATCTGCTCGGCATGTCGGACGAGGCGGGACCCGGGCTCGTGCACTCCGCCCGTGACCTCTTCAAGGCCACCGAGACCTCGCTCGCCAGCAACACGTACGTGCTGGAGAGCCTGGAGAAGCTCGTCGCCACCAAGCGCGCCCGCCCCGGGCAGGACATCGCGTCCGCGCTGCTCGCGCACCCCGCGGGCCTCTCCGACGAGGAGGTGCAGCACCACCTGCGCCTCATCCTGCTCGCCGGCTACGAGACGACCGCCAACCTGATGTCCAACGTCCTGCGCATGGTCGTCACCGACCCGCGGTTCCGCGGCTCCCTGGCAGGCGGTCAGATGACCCTGCCCGAGGCCGTGGAGCAGGTCCTCTGGGATGAGCCGCCGCTGATGGTGTGTCCGGGACGCTGGGCCAACGGCGACACCACCCTCGGCGGACAGGAGATCAAGGCGGGGGACATGCTCCTGCTCGGTCTCGCCGCCGGAAACGTCGACGAGGCGATCCGGCCGAACCCCGCGACCCCGGTCCACCACAACCGCGCGCACCTGTCCTTCAGTGCCGGCAACCACGAGTGCCCCGGTCAGGACATCGGCCGCATCATCGCCGACACCGGCATCGACATCCTCCTCACCCGGCTCCCCGACATCGCCCTGTCGGTGCCCGAGGAGAGCCTCAGCTGGCGCTCCACCACCTGGGCCCGGCACCTGACGGCGCTGCCCGTGCAGTTCGTCGCGCGGGCCCCCCAGGTGCACGACCACCCCGCCCCGCTGCCGCCTCCGCCCGCGCGGACCGATACCAGGCGGTCGGCGGCGCCGCCGAGGCCGCAGGCCGAGCCGGCCAGGGGCACCGAGACCCGGGACGCCTGGTGGACGCGCGTCCTGAGGATGCTGGGGCGCCGGTAGACCCGTACGGCCCGGCGGTGGACCCGTACCGACCGCACCCCGCGCATGGCCGCCCCGTGCCGCGGGCGAACGCACCGCACGGCCGTACCACCCGTACGGCCGTGCGGTGTCGTCACTCCTGGAAGGCGGGGACGTCCGCGGGGGCGTACCGGGGGGCGCCGGTGTACCAGGCGTGGATTCCCGACAGGAAGCCGCACGCGCCCCGGAGCCAGGTGTCCAGCTCGGCCCGCTCGTCCTCGTCGAGTCCGGCGCGCTCGACGACCGGCGGCAGTTCGGTCCGCCGGAGGTGCTCGAAGTCCCGCATCCGGGAGTTCACCAGGTTCAGGGCGGCGGGGACGGCGTCGTGGAGCGGGATGCCCAGGGACGTGCCGAGGACGAGGACGAGGTTGTTGACGTCGTGCTCCTCGTTGACCTCGCGCTCGTAGGAGGCGATGTCGTTCGCGAGCCCCATGTAGTCCATGAAGGCGTCGAGAAGCGCGCGGACGGTCCGGCTGCGCCGTATCTGCTCGGGTATGCGCGCTCCGGTGGCCAGTTCCACGGAGTAGGGGGCGGTGTGCGCCGCGAAGCTCTCCCGGCGGAACGGCGCGTACTCGATCAGATGGGGTATCCGACCGCCCCTGCTGTTGGCGAGTTCCTCGACGCCGGCGTCCACGTACCTCACCAGGGCCCGGTTGAACTCGTGCCGCCAGTGGGCGAGTCGGGGCGGGAAGAGCTGCCCCTGGAGGTCGGCGATCCCGCGCTCGACGGCGTTCGTCGGCTCCGGCAGGCGGGCGCCGGACTCCGGTCGCAGGAAGGCGTGCAGGCGCGTGGTGAACGTGCGCGCGGCGGGGAGGTCGCCGGTCTGCTTGAAGGCGGAGGCGAAGTAGTCGTCCCAGGCCAACGCCCATATGTTGAAACGATGGTTGAGGCGGAGGCCGGCGAGTGAAGCGTCAGGCAGGGTCCAGGCGGTGAGCTGGTCGACGGTCATCGCGTGGAACTGGGCCGGGGTCCAGATCGGCCGGCGGGCCGGTGGCCCCCCTTCGCCGCCCAGCATGCCCATCGCCCGCGCCCATGTCTCGCTCTCCTCGCGAAGGGCCGGCAGGTAGGGGTTCACCCGCAGGGGGTGGGGCATCCACAACTCGGGGATCTCGACGGCGTGCACGGTCATGGGGACCGACCCCCTCCTCTTTCGGCCCGCCCCGGTGTGCGGACGGCCCAACACACACGAACAACGGACGATTCACGTCATCTATGGCACCGAGGACGGCCGATTTCCGCCCTACGGCTCTCCAAACCTGCCCGCCCCGAACGACCGGCAACCCCTCGACGGACGTGGACCGGTGATCAGAAGGAGAATTAACCGGAGGAGAACGGTCCTACGAACGATCTCTCTCACGCGTATTCCGATCTTCCCGCACAGCGGGGCCCATCATAGGGGCCTTGTCCGGGAGCCCGGCCAGCTGCAAGATCGCTGGGAGATGAACGACGACGGACCGGAGTCCGAGGGCATGAGGGCGGGTACATGAGGGCGGGTACATGAGGGCGGGGACGAGGGGACCGGGCGGGGTGTCATGGGGACGTTGACCAAGGGCGGGAACGGTTTCGTTCCCTCCGTGCCGCTGAACATCGCGGTGCGGGGCGGCGAAATCGACGCCATGGCACTGCTGTTGACGGGCGGCGGGACGGTCGGCGGCGACGGGGACGTCGTCTTCCACGGAGCGCCGGTGCATCCTTCCGGCGCCGTACGGCTGACCCGGGGCGGTGCGGGCACGGCGTGGCTGGAGGTCGGGCTCGCCTCCGTGGAGGCGCGGGTCGAGCGTGTGCTCGTGGTCGCCTCGACGGAGCGGAGAGCGATGCGGGACGTCGCCGGGCTGTCCGTGGAGGCGTTCGCCCCTGACGGTACGTCGGTGGCGCGGTACGACGTGACCGACGCGGCGGGGGAGACCGCGATGGTGCTGGCCGAGCTGTACCGGCGGGCGGGCGGCTGGAAGTTCCGTGCGGTGGGCCAGGGTTACGCGAACGGCCTCGCGGGGCTCGCGACGGATCACGGGGTCGATGTGGCGGAGCCGACGCCTCCGGTGCAACCCGCGCACCCGGTGGTTCCGGAGCGACCGGCGGTGCCGACGCCGCCGGTTCCGATGCCTCCGCCGGTTGCGCCGGGGTCGCCGGTGGGGCGGCAAGTACTGGGGGGAGCGGCGGGGTTCAAGGTCCCTGGCCCGCCGATGTCGATGCCGGCGCCGGTACCGCTTCCTCCCCCGATGCCGGCGCCGGTACCGCTTCCTCCCCCGATGCCGGCGCCGGTACCGCTTCCTCCCCCGATGCCGGCGCCGGTACCGCTTCCGCCGCCGGTCACCCCCACCCCGTGGGCTGCCCCGCCGGTGATGCCCGTCGCCCCCGCCCCGTACGCACCCCCGCCGGTCGTGCCGGCACCCGTCGCCCCGTGGTCGTACGGCCCCGTCTTCCAGCCGCTCTCATGGACCGGCCGCGACAACGACGTGATCACCGTCGAGGGCCTCCCGCCGGGCCCGGTCGTCGTCCAGCTCGACATCGACGGCGACGGCTACACGGGGCTCACGGTCCTCGACCGCCGCAACAAGGAGGCGGACAACCTCGTCAACAGCACGGAGGACGACTTCTGGGGACGTGTGCTCGCCCAGGTCCCCCAGAAGGGGCCGCTGCGTCTCAAGCTGGAGGCGGAGGGGCCGTGGAGGGTGGAGGTCTCCCCGCTGGCGACGGCCCGTCACCTGACGGAGGACGAGGTGGAGTACCGGGGTCCCGACGTGCTGCTGCACACCGGTGGCGCGGCCGACCTGACCGTGCACTACCGAGGCGACGAGAACCTGATCGTCAACATCTACGAACTCGCCGACCACCACGACCCGACGGCCCTGCCCGATGACGAGAACGTGCTGAACGAGATCGGCAAGCGGCGCGAGACGGTGCCGCTGCCCGAGGGGCCGCTCGTGGTGCAGTTCGAGATGGCGGACGGCCCGTGGCGCGCCAGGGTGAGGCGCCTCGGGGGGTGACCCGGGCGGCGCCGGCCGCCGATCCGGGCGCGTTCACCCGGTGGGGTGCCCGGCGCCGTCCGTGTGTCCGGCCTGGCTGGAGAACTTGCTCAGGAAGACGTCGTAGCGGCCGTCCGAGCGGAGGGCGAGCGTCGCGCCGTCCTGCCAGATCCCGTTCTCCGGCCACCACTGGGAGTCGGTCGGGTCGCCCTGGTTCTGGTGGATGTTGTGCACGCCGAGGTCGCCCTCGGCGTCGTGCTCGAAGGGCTCGCCGAAGACGAGGAGGCGTCCGCCGGGCATCAGGACGGACTCCAGCGCGGCGGCGGCGTCGATGTTGGAGCCCGCTTGCCAGGGGCGGGAGCCGAACAGATCGAGGAGGTCCCGCAGCCAGGACGGCGGTCGGCGCTGGAACAGGACGCCCGTGCGGTCCACCAGCTCGGGGTCGCGCAGACAGTCCAGGGCGCCCGAGTCCGGCGTGGGGGCGAGGTCGTGGAAGCCCGGGGCGAGGGCCGCGGCGGGCCCGACGGCGGCGGCGTCCAGGGTGAACGCCTTCCACTGCACGCCCACGTTGGACTTGTGGCTGTCGACGTCCACGGCGCAGTGGTAGCGCCCGGCCGGAGCGTCCACCTCCAGGTGAAGGTGGAACCAGCGGCCCTGGTCGTCCGGCGTGTCGCGGTAGTGGCGGTGCAGCGTCCCCGAGAGCACGCCGTAGCTTGTGAAAGGCATGGCTCCAGTGAAGCACCGGCGAATACGGTGAGCATCCGCGCGTTTCCCGAGCGTGACGGGCGGTATCGGTTCCGGATGCGTACGCAAGGGTTCACGGAGCGGGACCCTCGCGTGTTACTCATGGGTACGGCATGCTGGTCGTCCATCGATCGCGAGGCCGGGGGCTGAGACAGCGGTGTCCACATTCGAGGAACTGACCACGGTGCACGCCTTCCGGGACGACGCCCTGGGGGAGCACGACGCCGTGGGACTCGCCGCGGCGATACGGCGGGGCGAGGTGAGCGCCGCCGAGGCCGCCAGGGACGCGGCCGAGCGGGTGCGGGCCGTCGAGGGGCGGCTGCACGCCGTTCAGGTACGCGTGGCCGCTCCCGCGCCGGTCGCCGGGGCCGGAGCGCTGGCCGGGGTGCCGACGTTCGTCAAGGACAACACCGACTACCTCGGGCTGCCCACGGGTCACGGCAGTTCCGCCTTCACCCCGAGGACCGCGCGGCGGCACGCGCCCTTCGCACGTCAGTTCCTGAGCACCGGTGCGACGGTGCTCGGCAAGACCCGTCTGCCCGAGTTCGGGTTCAGCCCGACCACGGAGTACGAGTCCGCCGAGCCCGTGCGCAACCCGTGGAACACCGGATATTCGGCGGGTGGTTCCTCCGGCGGCAGCGCGGCCCTGGTCGCCGCGGGGGCGGTGCCCTTCGCCCACGCCAACGACGGCGGCGGCTCGATCCGTATCCCCGCCGCCTGCTGCGGACTCGTCGGCCTCAAGCCGACGCGGGGCCGGGTCGTGAGGAACGCCCAGAGCCGTCAACTGCCGCTGGACATCGTCACCGACGGCATCGTGAGCCGGTCCGTACGGGACACCGCCGCGTTCCTCGCGGCGGCCGAGACGCACTGGCGCAACCCGAAGCTGCCACCTCTCGGCCTGGTCGAGGGCCCCTCGGCGCGGCGGCTGCGCGTCGGATTCCTGGTCGACTCGCCGAACGGCGTCCCCACCGACTCCGCCACCCGCGAGGCCGTCACGGAGACCGTGGCCACGCTCGAACGGCTCGGCCACACCGTGGTGCCGGTGGAACTCACCCTCGATCCCCGGTTCACCGAGGACTTCCTCACGTACTGGGGGATGCTGTCGTTCCTGCTCGGCGTCACGGGCCGAGGCTTCGGCGCGGACTTCGACCGGCACCGCATGGACGGCCTCAGCCGTGGGCTGCGCGAGGACTACCTCAAGAGCTGGCGGAGCACCCCGGGTGTGGTGCGCCGGCTCAAGCGCACGCGGGAGGCGTACGCGGCGGCGTTCCGCGGGCTCGACCTCGTACTGTCGCCCGTGCTCGCCCACACGACACCACGGCTGGGCCACCTCAGCCCCACCGTTCCCTACCGGACCCTGATCGACCGGATCCTCGCGTACGTCGCCTTCACCCCGGTCAACAACGTCGTCGGCACCCCGTCGCTCTCCCTGCCGGCCGCCCGCCCGACGGAGGAGGGACTGCCCGTCGGCGTCATGTTCTCCGGCCGCCCGGGCGCCGAGCGCACCCTGCTGGAACTCGCGTTCGAACTGGAGGCGGACCGCCCCTTCCGACGCGTCCAGGACGTGTGACCGCGAGGCGGCGCGCCTGGTCGTCGCCGTAGGGGGGCGCGAACCGTCGTAGGTGAGGCCGGCCACCGGCCCCGGCTCAGCTGCCGCCGCCCAGGGCGCGCCTGAGCTGCTCCTTGTTCATCTTCGACCGGCCGTCGATGTTGCGGCGCTTGGCCTCCTCGTAGAGCTGGTCGTACGTACGCCCCTTGGCGCCGCTGTGCGAGCGCCGGCCGCCGCGCTCACCCGAGGACACGTCCTCCCGGGACAAGCGGCTGGAGGCCCGGGACTCGCCGTGCCGCGCCCGTTCCTTGTTCACGGTGCGGGCGGCGATCTCCTCGGCGCGCTTCTCGCTCTCGCCGCGCCGCTGCGCGCTCTCCTTGACGTGCTCGTACTGCCGCTCCCGCTTCGGGCTGGATCCGCGAGGCATGGCGTACTCCTTCCGGTGTGACACCGGGGCGGGCTTCCCCCGGCGGCTACCCGTCGTCCCGCCCGTCACTCCGTCCTCTTCGCCGTGTGTCTGCTCCGGGCCCACAGCGGGAGCGCGAACCAGCACAGCAGGTACCAGGCCAGGACCCCGCCCACGAGCCACGGCACGATCGCGTTCTCGGTGGCCACCCGCAGGATGAGGACGAGCGCGGAGGTGAGGGTGGCCAGCAGGAACACGATGCCGATGAGGATCAGCCGGGACGCCCAGGCGACCGCCTCGGGTTTGATCCTGCGTCCGGAGACGATCCGGTGGAAGGAGACCGGGCCGATGAGGGCTCCGGTGGCCAGTGATCCGAGGACCACGGTCAGGACGTAGATCGCCTTGTCGGCCGCGTCCAGGCTCGCGTACCGGGGAGTGAAGACGACGGTCAGCAGGAAGCCGAGGAGGATCTGTACGCCCGTCTGGGCCACCCGGATCTCCTGCATGAGGTCCTGCCACTGCCGGTCCGCGCGCTCCTCTGTGGTCTCCACCCGCCCCCGGCCGCCCTCGGCCGACTCCCCGCCGTCCTCGCGTCCGGCCATCCTTCCCACCTTTCGGCTCACCCGTTCCGCCGCGTCTTCGCAGCATCACACGAGAACGCACCGTCGGCCGTGCCGGACCGCGCGGGGAGAACGGCAGGACGGACGCCCTCACCGGAATCGTGGACGGGTTCACCGTGTACGACGGGCCGCCCGGGGAACTCGCCGAGGGAGAGGCCCCCGAACCGAGGCGTGGAGCCGACGATGAGCGAACCAGCTCCGATGAGGAGTCAGACCCGTCGCCTCGGACCGCTGGGCCCGGATTCGGCGGTCGCCCGCTGCCGGGACTTCTGCCGCGACGCGCTCACCGACTGGGACTGGCCGGGATCGGCTCCGTCGGCCGGGCTCACGGACGGAGAGCGGCAAATCGCCGTCGAGGACGTCCTGCTGCTGGTGTCGGAAGCGGTCACCAACGCCTGCCTCCACGCCGGCGGCCCGACGGAACTCGTGATCCGGCTCGCCCCTGCCGAGCCGGGGACGCCCGAGGGGGCCTCCGGGGTGCGGATCGAGGTGAGCGACCGGGGCGCCGGGATTCCTCGTCTACGGCCCCGTGGCGCGCTGGGGCAACCGGGCGGCAACGGGCTGATCGTGATCGACCGGCTCTCCCACGCGTGGGGAGTCGTCAGGAGGGAGGGGGGCAAGTCCGTCTGGATGGAGATCGCGGCGCCGGTCCCCGCCGGCGGGGGCGCCGGACCGGCCCTCGGGCTCCCTCACCTCTGAACCCCCGGGCGGTCCGGGCGGTCGGCGGTCAGCGCGGTGCGCAGACCGCCGAGGATGCGGCTCAGCAGCCGGGAGACGTGCATCTGCGAGAGGCCGAGGCGCTCGCCTATCTCCGACTGGGTCAGCTCCTCGCCGAACCGCAGCGCCAGGATCGTCCGGTCCCGGGCGCAGAGGGCGGCGACGAGCGGCTTGAGCGTCTCCAGGTTCTCGATCTTCTCGAAGGCCGCGTCGTCGGCGCCGAGACGGCGCGCGAGCAGCCCGGGACCGCCGTCCTCGTCGTCCACGGGCACGTCGAGGGAACGGCTGACGAAGCCGTTCGCGGCGATCCTGCCCTCGCGCAGCTCGGCCTCGCTGACGTGGAGACGCGCCCTGAGCTGCGCGTCCGTCGGTGGCCTGCCCAGCTCCTGTTCGAGGGCGTCGTTCGCCTTCGCCAGATCGAGCCGCAGTTCCTGGAGGCGGCGGGGTACATGGACGCTCCAGCCGGTGTCCCGCAGGTGCCGTCGGATCTCGCCGAGCACGGTCGGCAGCGCGAAGGACATGAACTCGCACCCGCGCTCGGGGTCGAACCGGTTGATCGCCTTGATCAGCCCCACGGTGCCGACCTGGAGGACGTCCTCCCAGGACTCGCCGGAGCGGCGGAACCGGGTCGCCGCGTACTTCACCAGGCTGAGGTTCAGCTCGACCAGGGTGTTCCGTACGTACGAGTAGGCGGGCGTGCCCTCCTGAAGTGACCGGAGCCGCCGGAAGAGGATCACCGACAGCGTACGGGCGTCGGCGGTGCTGACCGCCAGCGGATCCGCGATCTCCGGAAGATCGTCGGCCACGCGGGAGGCGAGGTCGTCGGCTGTTCTGGCGGTGCTGCTGCGGTTCGGCATCGAAAGGCTCCTCAAGGAGGCCCCCATGTCCTCCTACCCACTCACGCGCCCGGGAAGCGGAGCGGGCACCGCTCGTGAGGCGCGGGAACGGACCGTGACGAGCGGGGGCACTGATCGTGAGGAAAGGGAATGGCGAGCCTCCGGCGGGGAAGGGGCCCCTTGGAGGGAACAGGGCGAGGAGAAGAGATCGGGTGGGAAGAACAGTGACCGCAGGGCATCGCACAACGGACGGGAACGGACCCCCGGTCCCACGTGACGCTGCCGAGGCGCGCGCCCTCGTGGCGAAAGCGCTGGCGGTGGGGGCGTCCGGGCACGGGAACGCGCCGTCACCCGTCGCACTCGGGGACGCGCTGCTCGTGACCTCCGAGCTGGTGACCAACGCGCTCCGTCACGGGGGCGGTCTCACCGGCTTCGACGTGGAACTCGACCCGACGGAGGTGACGATCTCCGTCGCGGACGCGAGCGACGAACTGCCGCACCCCTCGGGCCCCTCGGGTCCGGAGCGGGCCGCCGGCCTGCCGGAGGGCGGCTTCGGGTGGCCCATGATCAGGCTGCTCGCCCTCGAGGTCAGGCTGAGCCTGCCCTCGGAGGGAGGCAAGACCATCGAGGTACGGCTGCCGCTGCGCTGACGTGCACGAGAAGGCCGCCGTCCCCACGGGAAGGCAGGGCGTGCGAGGGGGCCGCCCTCCTTCAGGCCGGCGGCCCGCCCGGCTCACCGGTTCAGGAACTCGGCGCACCGGTACGGACCGAGCACCGCGTCCCCGGGCGCCCGCAGGGTGACCTCCACGTCGTCGGCCCCGACCTTGGGATCGAGCACGGACTGCGCGCGGGCCAGCGTGCACACCAACTGCCCGGTGCCCAGGTCGCGGCCCGTCTCCTCGTACGGCTCCTCCAGACGTACGGTGACGCGGGTGTCGTGCCCGGTCACCCGGTACCCGCCGATCCGGACGAGGTTGGTGAGGCCGTCGAGCTGCTCGGCGGGCGGCGGGCCGGAGGCGAGCAGCTTCACCACCGTGGCGAGGTTCTCGATCTCCCTGTCGAGCACGGGCACCCCGCGCAGTCCGCTGTCGGACGCGTAGTACAGCCGGACGCCCCGGGTCGGCCCGGAGGCCGACTCGCCCGCGCCTATCACCCCGGTCGGCCGGACACCGCACCCCACCAGGGCGACGCCGAGAGCCACCGCGACCAACGGTCCGCTTATCCTCACCGCGCCTCCTCCTCGGTACGCCGCAGGGGCAGGCGCAGCGTGAACACCGCACCGCCCTCCGGCCCCTCGGCGACCTCGATCGTGCCGCCGTGCAGCCGCGCGTTCTCCAGGGCGATGGCCGTTCCCAGGCCGCTGCCGTGCCCGCCGCCGTCGTCCGAGCCCCGCGTCCGCGCCGCGTCCGCCTTGTAGAACCGGTCGAAGACCCGCTCACGGACCTCCGACGACAGCCCGGGACCGTGGTCGGCGACCGCCACCGTCACCCAGGAGCCGTCCGCCGTGACGGTCGTGCCGAGGGTCACGGTGACGGGCGGGGCGCCGTGCCGCAGCGCGTTGCCCACCAGGTTCGCGACGATCACGTCGACCCGGCGCCGGTCGACGACCGCGCGCACCCCCTCGTCGAGCCGGGCCGTCACCCGGTCCGTCCAGCCGCGCAGCGCCAGCGAGCCCCGTACCGTGTCGGCGAGGTCCGTCTCGGCCGCGTTCAGCCGGACCGCGTGGGCGTCGAAGCGGGAGATCTCCATCAGGTCCTCGACGAGCCGCGAGAGCCGCGCCGTCTCCGCGCCCACGGTCCGGGCCGCCCGCGCCGCGTCCGCCGGCAGCTGGTCGGCGTCCTCCTCCAGGACGGTCGCGACCATCGTCATCGCCGCGAGCGGCGTGCGCAGTTCGTGCGACACGTCCGCCACGAAGCGGCGTGCCCGCGCCTCCTGCTCCCGCAGACGCGCGTCCGAGGCCTGGAGGGCGTCCGCCGTGTCATTGAACGTCCTTGCCAGTTCGGCGAGTTCGTCGTGGCCCTTCACCGTGACCCGGCTGCCGAGGTCCCCGGCCGCGAGTCCGCGGGTGGCCCGCCCCAGCTTCCGTACGGGACGGAGCACGGTGCCCGCGGCGAGCAGCGCCAGGACGGCGGCAAGCACCACCACCGGCAGGATGCCCGCGCGCACGGAGTCCAACAGCGCCTCGGTGTCGTCCCGCTCGGCCCGCAGATCGGTGATCACGAAGACCTCCAGGCCGGAGGTGCGCCGGTCCCCGTCCGCGAACGTCACGGGCGTCCCGACCACCAGATACGGTTCGCCCCGCCACTCCACCCGCTGGAACCTGGCCCCCTCCCCGGCCCGTACGGCGGCCCGCAGCTCGGCGGTGATCCGGCCCTCCGTGTCGGCCAGCGAATCGGAGACCGCGACGAGGTCCTGGTAGCGGGCGACGACGATCCGGGCGCCGAGGCCGTCCGAGACCTTCGCCGCGAACCGGGCGAGCGACCGCCGGTCGGGCGGCAGGTCGAAGTCGGCGGCGACCGCCGTGACCCGTGTCCGTACGTCGTTCACGGCGGCGTCCTGGGTGCGCCGCAGGACGGCGGTGCGGGCGTCCCGGTAGGCGAGCGCGGTCGCGGTGACCGCGCTGACGAGCGCGACCACCACGAACGTCACGACCAGACGGGTCCGCAGCCCTCCGACGAGTCGCCGCTTCCGGGCGCCGCTCCCGGCGCGCCCGGACTCCGTCGACCGGCCGCTCACAGCGGGCCGAAACGGTAGCCGAAACCCCGTACCGTCTGGACGTACCGAGGCCGCGCCGGTACGTCCTCCAGCTTCGACCGCAGCCGGCCGACGGCCGCGTCCACCAGCCGCGAGTCACCGAGGAAGGTGTGGTCCCAGACCGAGGCGAGGAGCTGTTCGCGGCTGAAGACCCGGCCGGGGGAGGCCGAGAGCTCCAGCAGCAGCCGCAGCTCGGTGGGCGGCAGCGGGACCGTGACGCCGTGCTTGGAGACGGTCAGCCCGGCGCGGTCGATGACGAGCCCGGCGTGATCGGCGGCGTCCGCCCGCGTCCGCCCCGAGGGTTCCGCGCGCCGCAGCGCGGCCCGGATGCGGGCCTCGAGGACGGGCGCGGTGACCGGCTTGACCACGTAGTCGTCGGCGCCCGCCTCCAGACCCGTCACGATGTCGTGGTCGTCGCCGCGCGCGGTCAGCATGACGACCGGCAGCGTGGCCGTCCGGGCGCGGATCCCCCGGCACACCTCGAAGCCGTTCATGCCGGGCAGCATCAGGTCGAGGACGGCCAGTTCGATCCTTCCGCCGCCGGGGGAGTCGAGCAGCGCGAGCGCCTCCTCGCCGGTGGCGGCCGTGTCGACGCCGTACCCGTGCCGGCGCAGCACGAGCTCCATCCCGTCCCGAACGGACGCGTCGTCCTCGATCAGCAGTACATGCGGCATGCGGTCGATTATGGGTGCCGCGAACACCCGTCCGGCGCCTCCACGGGGGACCGGTCCGCAGGTCGGGGGCATTGTTACGTTCCCATCATGTCGCCATGGAACCGTCATCACGTGCCCTGGCGAGGGTGGGCGCATGACCCCGAAGACAACCCCCCGTGCCGCCGCCCGGCTGCGCCTGACGGCGCTCGCCGTGCTCCCCGTCCTCGCCTTCTCCGCGGCCTGCGGCAGCGGTGACGACGGCGCAGGCGGCGCGCGGAAGAGCGAGGACATCGCCTCCGTGCCGGAGACCGCCGCGCCCTCGCCGTCCACGAAGGCCGACGGCGGCCCGAGCACCCGGCCCGCCGGGAAGAGCGCCTTCTACGACGCCCAGCTCGCCTACGTCCGCTGCATGCGCGTCAAGGGCGGCTACAAGGACTACCCGGACCCGAAGCTCAGCGGTCACCTCGACTGGGCGAAGGTCGACGAGATCGCGTCGCGGCCCGGCCAGATGGAGGCCGCCAAGGGCGGGAAGAACGGCGTCTGCGTGACCGAACTCCAGAAGGTCATGCTGGCCGAACCCGAGCGGGACCAGCAGAAGGACTACGAGTCGATGCTCGCGCACGCCACCTGCATGCGCGACCACGGAGTCTCCCGGTTCGCCAACCCGACGATGAGCGGCGGCAACGCCCAGCCCGGCGGCGACCCGAACCCGGCCTCCCCGACCATCGACAGCCACTCACCGGTGTACAAGGCGGCCCGTGAGGCGTGCGCGACGAAGCTCCTCGACGGCCTGGACGGCATGCAGTGAGGCGCCGCACCGCCTTCCGCGCGCTCGCCGCGGTCACCGTCGCCGCAGCCGTCACCGGAGGCGCCGTGCTCCTCGACGCCGGGGACCTCGGTGTCCTCGGGGGCCGGGGCGACGGCGGCTCCGGCGGCCCGGGGAAGGGTGGCGACCTGCCGCCCGCCACCGCCGTCGTCGTCCGCACCGACCTCGTCCGCTCCAAGACCGTCGACGGCAGCCTCGACTTCGCCCAGCGGCGCGCCGTCAGGTCCGCCGCCGAGGGCACGGTCACCGTCGCCGCCCCCGAGGGCCGGACGCTCACCAGGGGACAGGCGCTCTACGAGCTGAACGACAAACCGGTCAGCCTCCTCTACGGGCCGGTCCCGATGTTCCGCGAGATGAAACCCGGCGACCGGGGCAGCGACGTCCTCCAGTTGGAGCGCAACCTCCGTGACCTCGGCTACGGCGCGGGCCTCCATGTCGACACCCGGTACGACGAGGACACCGCCGCCGCCGTCACACGGTGGCAGAAGTTCCTGAACCGCGAGCCCACCGGCAGGGTCGGCAGGGGCGACGTCGTCTTCCAGCCCGGTCGCGTCAAGGTGGTCTCCGCCGACGCGGCGCTCGCCGACCGGGTCGGCCCCGACACGGCCGTCCTGACGGTGGCCTCCACGAGCCCCGTCGTCCGGGCGCGACTGGACCAGTCCGACGGCGCGCTCACCTCACGGGGCACCAAGGTCGAGGTCACCCTGCCCAGCGGCAGGAGCGTGGCCGGACGTGTGGCGGGCACCGTACGACCCGAGGAGACCGGCCCCGACGGGTCTCCTGCCTCCCAGGAGGGCATCGTCGTCGAGGTCGTCCTCGACGGCGGCGCGAAGGCCGTGTCCGGCGAGGACACCAGGGCGACGGCCAGCGTGAAGTTCGTCAGCGAGGCCCGCGAGGGCGTCCTCGCCGTACCCGTCGAAGCGGTCCTCGCCCTGCGCGGCGAGAACGGCGGCTACGGCCTCCAGATCGTCCGGGGCACCACCACGACCACCGTCCGGGTGGAGACCGGCATGACCGCCGACGGGCAGATCGAGGTCAGCGGCCCGGACCTGCGCGAGGGCATGAAGGTCGGAGTGGCCGCGTCATGACCCCCGACCCGGTGATCGAACTGCGCGACGCCTCCAAGTCGTACCCCGGCGGCGTCCACGCCCTGCGCGGGGTGAACCTCACCGTCGACGAGGGCGAACTGCTCGCCGTCGTCGGCCCGTCCGGCTCCGGCAAGTCCACGATGCTGCACGTCATGGGCACCCTCGACAAACCCACCGGCGGCACCGTCCGGATCGCCGGCCACGACGTGTCCGCGCTCTCCGACGCCCGGCTCTCCGCCCTGCGCGCCCGCCACATCGGCTTCGTCTTCCAGCACTTCCACCTCGCGGCGGGACGCGACGCCGTCGACAACGTCGCCGACGGACTGCTCTACGCGGGCGTGCCGGCGCGCGAACGCCGCGCGCGGGCCCGGGAGGCCCTGGCCCGGGTACGGCTCGACCACCGCCGCTCCCACACGCCCAACGAACTCTCCGGCGGCGAGAAGCAGCGCGTGGCCATCGCCCGCGCGCTCGTCGGAGACCCCCGGCTGCTGCTCGCGGACGAACCCACGGGGGCGCTCGACTCCGCGTCGGGCGAGATCGTCATCGAGCTGCTGCACGAGCTGAACGCGTCGGGGACGACCATCTGCGTGATCACCCACGACAACGGGATCGCGGCCTCGCTGCCGCGCAGGGTCCGCTTCCGGGACGGCGAGATCGTCGCGGACGAATGCGGCGCCACCGCCGGGAAGGGGGTCTCCCCGTGAGAGGAACCCACCGGGCGTCGAGCCCCCGTGGGGGGAACGCCACCGAGGCAGCGGGCACGTACGCCCCCCACGCCCCCCGCGCCCTCAAGCCCGCCCGGCTCTCGGTGAGCGACGTGTTCCGGGTCGGCGCCGTCGGGCTCCGCGCCCGACGCGCGCGCGTGGTGCTCTCCGCGCTCGGCATCGCCATCGGCATCGCGACCATGGTCGCGGTCGTCGGTCTGTCCGAGTCGAGCCGGACGGACCTCATGGCGCGGCTCGACCGGCTCGGCACCAACCTCCTCACCGCCGAGGCCGGCAAGGACGCCCAGGGAAGGGAGGTGAGACTGCCCAGGAACGCCGTCGCCATGGTCGAGCGCATCGGCCCCGTCCAGCACGCCACAGCGACCGGCGACGTCGACGCCCGCATCCGCCGCAGCGACCTGGTGCCCGAGGAGCGCACCGCGGGCGTCACCACCCAGGCGGTCCGCACCGACCTCCTGGCCGCGCTCGGCGGCGAGGTCGCCGAGGGCGCCTGGCTGGACCCGGCCGGCGAACGCCTGCCGGTCACGGTCCTCGGAGCGGTGGCCGCCGACCGCCTCGGCGTCACCCGCACCGGCGAGACGATCATGATGAACGACACCCGCGTGGTCGTCATAGGCATCCTGCGGCCCATCGAACTCGTCCCCGGCCTCGACCGGGTCGCGATGGTCGGATTCCCCGCCGCCGAAAGCCACTTCGGCTTCGACGGCCACCCCACCACCGTCTTCGAGCGCTCCACGGACGCCTCGGTGGAGGACGTGCGGGCGGTCCTGGCCCGCACCATCAGCCCGGGGAACGAGTCGGTCGTCAAGGTGTCCAGGCCCTCCGACGCCCTGGCCGCCAAGGCCGCGACCGACAAGGGCCTGACCGCCCTGATGCTGGGACTGGGCGCGGTGGCCCTCCTGGTCGGCGGCGTCGGCGTCGCCAACACCATGGTCATCTCCGTACTGGAGCGCCGTCAGGAGATCGGCCTGCGCCGCTCCCTCGGCGCGACCCGCACCGCGATCCGGCTCCAGTTCCTCACCGAGTCGCTGCTCCTGTCGGTGCTGGGCGGGGCGACGGGGGCGGTCCTCGGGGCGGCGGCGACGTTCGGCTTCGCACGGGTGCAGGGGTGGACGGCGGTGGTGCCGCTCTGGTCCCTGGCGGGCGGCCTGGCCGCCACCCTCGCCATCGGGGTGATCGCCGGGCTCTACCCGGCGATCCGCGCCTCCCGCCTCCACCCCACGGTGGCGCTGAACGCGACGTGACGGGAGGAGGGGGCCCCGGGCCGGGCCCCCTCCTCCCGGCACGTCGCGTGCCTACCGTCGTACCGTGCTGTCCGTCTTGAGGTCCTCGACCGCCTCGTCGAACTCGTCGAGCTTGTCGGGGCAGTAGACCTGGAGCACGATCCGCTCCGCCTGCACCGCCTTCGTGTCGGCGATGACCGGACGCATGCCCGGACCGGTGGCGCCGTTGGAGATCTGCTCGATGCGGTAGAGCGCCTTCCTGAGGGCGTTGCCAGGGGCCGCGCAGACCTGGCCGCCGTCGGTGCCCAGCAGGCGCTGGGTGTTCTCCAGGTCGGGGGCCGGGTAGCCGGCCTTCACCAGCTCCTCGCTCAGCTGGGCCGCCTTGTCGGCGGTCGCGCCGGTCCGCTTGAAGCTGCTGTACTGGATCAGACCGGTCACGGCCAGCCCGACGAGGATGACGATCGCGCCGATGTAGATCCACTTGTGCTCGGAGGCGAATCGGGTGGGGCTCATGAGGTCCCTGCCTCACCGCGGGCGGCGGAGGAACGCCAGCTCGGCTTGCGGAACTTGAGGAAGGCCCAGGGGATGAGCAGGCCGAGGATGATCAGACCGCCGCCGACGATGACGATGTACGACCAGACGCTGCCGCTGCCGAACTGCGAGGGCGGGACGAAGCCGATGGCGAGCGCCGCGAGCGAGGAGAGCAGACCGACGGAGCACAGCACCCCCAGGGCGGGTGCCCGGTAGCCGCGCGGGTGGTCGGGCTGGTTCTTCCGCAGGCGCATGGCGGCGGCGAACATCAGCAGGTAGACGATGAGGTACACCTGCGTGGTGATCGTCGAGAAGATCCAGTAGACGCTGGACACATTGGGGATGAGCGCGTACATCAGGGCGATGATCGAGGTGACGACGCCCTGGGTGACGAGGATGTTCTGCTGGATTCCGAACTTGTTGAGCTTCTGCAGGAACGGCGGCAGATAGCCCTCGCTGCGCGAGATCTCCAGCAGGCCCTTGGACGGTCCGGCCAGCCAGGTCAGCATGCCGGCCAGCGAGGCGGAGATCAGCATGACGGCTGCGATCGGGGTCATCCAGCCGACACCGAAGTACGAGAAGAACGCGTCGAACGCCTGCATCACGCCCGCGGTCAGGCTGAGCTGGTCCGCCGGGACGACCCAGCTGATCGCGAGTGCGGGGAGGATGAAGATCAGCAGGACGAGTCCCATCGCCAGGAACATCGACTTCGGGTACTCCCTCGGCGGGTCCTTCAGCGAGGAGACGTGAACGGCGTTCATCTCCATCCCGGAGTAGGAGAGGAAGTTGTTGACGATGAGCACGAGGCTGGCCAGGCCCGTCCACTGGGGGAGCAGATGGCTGCTGTTCATCGGCGCCGCGGACGGGTTGCCCTGGCCGAGGAAGACCATGCCGAGGACGACGAGAATGGTGCCGGGCACGAGCGTTCCGATGACGAGGCCCCAGCTCGAAAGACCGGCCAGCGCCTTCGTGCCGCGCGAGGAGACCCAGACACCGGTCCAGTACAGGACCATGATGACGATCGCCGTGTAGACGCCGTTGTCGGCGAGCGAGGGATCGATGACGTACGCGATCGTGCTGGCCACGAACGCCAGCAGGCTCGGGTAGTAGAAGATCGTCATCGCGAACTGGCACCACACCGCGAGGAACCCCAGGGGCTTCGTGAGTCCCTCCGCGACCCAGCGGTACACACCGCCGGACCACCCCGAGGCCAGCTCGGCCGAGATCAGCGCGGTCGGCAGCAGGAACACGATCGCCGGGACGAGATAGAGGAAGACGCACGCCAGGCCGTAGACGGCCATGGTCGGCGCGGCTCGCAGACTGGCGACCGAGGCGGTGGTCATGAGGGCCAGCGTCACCCAGGTGAGGGTGGGCGTGGCCGCCGACCTCGCCACCGGCCGTGCCTCCGGTTTCGGCAGATCTGATGGGACGTCCATGGAACTCATCGGACACACCTCGCGTGGGACGGACGGAATGCCGCCACCTTCCACGAGGCCGGACGCCCCCGCACGGCAGGTGCGCCGTCGGGGTGACGTCCGCCGGTACCCGGTGGGAGACTCGCACAGTCCCGGCCCTCTTGATGCGCGGTGTGCCGGACGTGCCGTCCTCCCCGACGGTCAAGGTCCTGCGACCGAACGGGACACCGGACGGCCGGGCCCCGCACCGGGGACGTGGCCGCCCACGGGGGTCACTTGCCGCGGCGGATCCGCGCGGCCTGGCGGGCCTCGGCGGTCTTGCGGGCCTCGGCGGCCCGGCGGGACTCGTTCTTGGCACGGCCGGGACGGCCCGGGACGGTGCCCATGCCGCGGAAGGCGGCCCCGCCGCGCTTGACGCCCTCCTTGCTGGGCGCGCTGCCGTCCACGGGAACGCCCGAGGGGGTCCGGGCGCCGGTGATCCGGCTCAGCTCGGCCTCGCCCGAGCGCACCCGGGTCTCGAGGGGACGGATGCCGGCGTCCGCCATCAGACGGGCCACCTCGCGTCGCTCCTCCGGGGTCACCAGGGTGACGACGACACCGGACTCGCCGGCGCGGGCGGTGCGCCCGCCCCGGTGGACGTAGTCCTTGTGGTCGGCCGGCGGGTCGATGTTGACGACGAGGTCGAGCTCGTCGACGTGGATGCCGCGCGCGGCCACGTTGGTGGCGACCAGGACGGGGACCTCGCCCGACCGGAAGCGGTCCAGGGTGCGGGTCCGCAGCGGCTGGGACTTGCCGCCGTGCAGCGCGGCGGCGCGGACGCCGCTGCCGAGGAGGTGCTTGGTGAAGCGGTCGACCGAGGCCTTGGTGGCCAGGAACATGATGACCCGCCCGTCGCGGGCGGCGATCTCCGTGGCGGTGGCGAACTTGTCGGCGCCGTGCACGAGGAGGACGTGGTGGTCCATGGTGGTGACCGTCGCGGACGAGGGGTCGACCGAGTGGACGGCCGGGTCCGTCAGATACCGCTCGACGAGCAGGTCGACGTTGCGGTCGAGGGTGGCGGAGAACAGCAGCCGCTGACCCCCGGGGGGCGTCAGGTCCATGATCTCGGTGACCTGGGGCATGAAGCCCATGTCGGCCATCTGGTCGGCCTCGTCGAGGACGGTGACGGCCACCCGCTCCAGCCGGCAGTCCTTGCGCTCGACCAGGTCCATCAGGCGGCCGGGGGTGGCGATCACGACCTCGGCCCCGTCGCGCAGGGCTGTGGCCTGCCGGCCGATCGACATGCCGCCGACGACGGTGGCCAGGCGCACCTTCAGGGCGCGGGCGAAGGGGTCCAGCGCGTCCGTGACCTGCTGGGCGAGTTCACGGGTGGGGACGAGGACCAGCGCGAGGGGCTTACGGGCCTCGGCGCGGCGCCCGGCGGTGCGGACGAGCAGGGGCAGCCCGAAGGCGAGGGTCTTGCCGGAGCCGGTCCGGCCGCGTCCCAGGACGTCACGGCCCGCGAGGGCGTCGGGGACGGTCGCGGACTGGATCGGGAACGGCTCGTCGACCCCGAGCCGGGTGAGCTCGGCGAGGACCTCGGCGGGCAGACCGAGCGCGGCGAAGCCGGTGGCCGGCGTGCTCGGGGCGGAGGCGGACTCGGCGGCGTCGGATGTGCTGGGGGTGGTGTTCATGCGGGCCCTTCCTCGAAAACGGTGCGCTTCGAGGAATTCGCGACCGGCCGCGGACGGCCCATGAATTTCTGGAACGTACCGAACGCCAGGTGCGTACGGATCCGGCCACACCGACGGTGAAGAATGGGTGTCCGGCCCGTGAATAAGCCTGGAAGTGCTGAAAAATGCCTGGAAATGCAACGAGCCGGGGCCCTCACCACACGGGTGAGGGCCCCAGCTGCGTCGGACGTGTCAACGTCAGGCGGGGAGGATGTTCTCCGCCTGCGGGCCCTTCTGGCCCTGCGTGACGTCGAAGGTCACCTTCTGGCCTTCCTGGAGCTCACGGAAGCCAGAGGTGGCGATGTTGGAGTAGTGGGCGAAGACGTCCGGGCCGCCACCCTCCTGCTCGATGAAGCCGAAGCCCTTTTCAGCGTTGAACCACTTCACGGTGCCGTTAGCCATGTCAAATCTCCTTCGGGGCGTAGCCCTGGAAGCCGCACTGTGCGACTCCCGGCGTCGCCGTGATGATTGCCCCGTCCGGAAAACTGCACCGAAAACACAGAAAGTGCCTGACGATGTCGAATCGTCAAAGGCACTTGTAAGTTTCTTTGGGAACCACGACTGCAACTGCTGATAACTGTAGCACGTTGTCGCCGTGGGTGCACGGAAATGGCTATTCGACGGCGAACGGCGGCGCGCCGCACCCCGTACATGGGGTGCGGCGCGCCGCCGTGCTGTGGAACGGGTGGAGATCAGACCGCCGGGGACGGGAAGGTCGGGTACTCCACGCCGGACACGTGCTGGACCACGCGGATCACCTGGCACGAGTAGCCGAACTCGTTGTCGTACCACAGGTAGAGGATCGCGTTGTCGCCGTCGACCTTGGTCGCGCCGGCGTCGACGATCGACGCGTGGCGCGAGCCCACGAAGTCCATCGAGACGGCGTCGGGGGCCGTGGTGAAGTCGATCTGACGCTTCAGCGGCGAGTGCAGCGAGACGTCGCGCAGGTACTCCAGCACCTCTTCGCGGGTGGTCTCGCGGCCCAGTCGCAGGCTCAGGATCGCGATCGAGACGTCCGGGACGGGGACGCGGATCGAGCTGCCGGTGATCGGGGCCTTGAGCTCCGGCAGCGCCTTCGCGACGGCCGAGGCGGCACCGGTCTCGGTGATCACCATGTTGAGCGGCGCGGAACGGCCGCGGCGGTCGGCCTTGTGGTAGTTGTCCAGGAGGTTCTGGTCGTTCGTGAACGAGTGGACCGTCTCCACGTGGCCGCGCAGCACGCCGTACTCGTCGTCCATCGCCTTCAGCGGCGGGACGATCGCGTTGGTGGTGCAGGAGGCGCAGGACAGGATCTGCTCGTCCGGCTTGATGGTGTCGTGGTTGACGCCGTGCACGATGTTCGGCACGTCACCCTTGCCGGGCGCGGTCAGGACGACCTTCTCGATGCCGGGGCGCAGGTGCTTCGAAAGGCCCTCGCGGTCGCGCCACTTGCCGGTGTTGTCGATGAGGATGGCGTTCTCGATGCCGTACGCCGTGTAGTCGACCTCGGAGGGGTCGTTGGCGTAGATCACCTTGATCGTGTTGCCGTTGGCGACGATGGTGCTGTTCGCCTCGTCGACGGTGATCGTGCCCTGGAACTGGCCGTGGATCGAGTCGCGGCGCAGCAGGGAGGCGCGCTTCACCAGGTCCTGGTCGCCACCGCCGCGCACGACGATCGCGCGCAGGCGCAGACCGTTGCCCGAGCCGGCCTTCTCGATGAGGAGGCGGGCGACGAGGCGGCCGATGCGGCCGAAGCCGTAGAGGACGACGTCGCGGCCGTCACGGCGCTCGATCTTGTTCTCGCCGGTGGCACCGGCCACGGCCTCGGCGGTGAACGCCTCGACCGTCAGACCGCGGCTGTCGGTCTTGAAGTCGGCGGCCAGCACACCGATGTCGATCTGGCACGGGCCGAGGTCGAGGGTCGTGAGCGTCTGGAGGAACGGGAGCGTCTCGGTGACCGAGAGCTCCTCGCCGTCGATCTGCCGGGCGAACCGGTGGGTCTTGAGGATGCTGACCACCGACTTGTTCACCAGGGAGCGGCTGTGGACCAGGACGGTGACGTCCTGCTCCCGGTGCAGCTTCCCGATGATCGGGATCATCGACTCCGCGATCTCCTCGCGGTTCTTCCAACTGGTGAACGAGTCGTCATTGACAGTCACAAGATTATCTTTCGAGCTAGGCGGCGCTCATATGGTAACCCGGGGCCGGTTTGATCAATCAAGGGGTGCCGAACCGTACGATGGGACCCGTCGGGAACCGCCGGTAGGCGGGCGGGCCCGCCTACCTTGATGCGGGGGCATGGTGGTGAAGTTCGGGCTGCTCGGGTCGCTCGTCGTCCACGACGGGACGGAGCTGAGACCGGTGCCGGGCCCCAAGGTCCGGGTGCTCCTCGCGGCACTCCTCCTCCAGGCCAACCGCACCGTCTCCCGGGACGCCCTCAAGGAGGCCCTCTGGGGCGCCTCCGTCCCCGCCAGCGCCGACGCCGCCCTCGCCAACCACCTCACCCGGCTGCGCCGCACCCTCGCCACCGTCGACCGGGGGCCCGGGGAACGCCTGCGCACCGTCGCCCCCGGCTACCAACTACTCGTCCACGAGGGCGAACTCGACGCCGACGTCTTCGAGGGCCACGTCAGGGCCGTCCAGCTCGCGCACCGGCGGGAGGACTGGGAGGGCGTCCGCCGCGAGGCCGCGCTCGCCGTGGGCCTGTGGCGCGGCACGCCCCTCGCCGACCTCGCCCCCTTCGCCGAGGCCGAGGGGCCCCTGCTCCGCGTCCACCAGCTCGCGGAGGCCCGCCTCCAGGCCCTGGAGTGGAGCTTCGACGCCGAACTGTGCCTGGGGCGGCACCACGACGCCGTCGCCCCGCTCAGCACCCTCGCCGCCGAGCACCCGCTGCGCGAGGGCTTCCACCGGCGGCTGATGCTCGCCCTGCACCGGTCCGGCCGGCAGGCCGAGGCCTTCGCCGTCTACCACCGGCTGCGCCGGAGCCTCGTCGACGAACTCGGTACCGAACCGGGCGTCGCCGTCCAGCGGGCCCACCAGGAGGTCCTCGCCGGGGACCCGGGCCCCCGCCCGCGCGCCCAGGCGCGCACCGCCGCCCCGCGCCCGCCCTTCCAGCTGCCGTGCGAGGGCGACACCTTCACGGGCCGTACGGCCGAGGTGGCGAGGGTACGGGCGCTGCTCGGCGCGCCGGGGGCACGGGACGAGGGGGGCGGCGGGGCCGCGTCCGGGACCGGAGGCGTCTCCGGGCTCGGGAGCCCGGCCACAACCGGGGGTTCGTACGGCACCGGGGGTTCGTACGGCACCGGGGGTTCGTACGGCACCGGGGGTTCGTACGGCACCGGGGGTTCGTACGGCACCGGCAGTGCGTCCGGCGTCGGCGGCGAGCCGGAGGCGCCCGCGCGTGTCCGGCCCGTCGTCGTCTCCGGCATGGGCGGCATCGGCAAGACCGCCCTCGCCGTCCACGTGGCCCACCGCGTCCGTGACGCGTTCCCCGACGGCGCCCTCTACGCCGACCTGCGCGGCTACTGCGTCGACGGCGCGCGGACGGCCCACGAACTGCTCGCCCGCTTCCTCTCGGACCTCGGGGTGCGCCACGACACCCTGCCCGAGGACACCGACGACCGCGCCCTCCTCTTCCGCGCCGCGCTCGCCGAGCGCCGGGTCCTGCTCGTCCTCGACAACGCGCGCAGCGCCGCCCACGTCGCGCCCCTGCTCCCCGCCGGCGGGCCCAGCGCCGCCCTGATCACCAGCCGCCAGCTGCTCGCCGACCTGCCGGGCGCCGTCACGGTCCCGCTCGACCCGCTGGCCGCCCGGGACCAGCACGCCCTCCTCGCCCGGCTCGCCGGCGCGGAGCGCGTGGGGCAGGAGCCCGAGGCGCTGGCCGACATCATGGACGCCTGCGGCGGGCTGCCGCTCGCCCTCCACATCGTCGGCGGCCGGCTCGCCTCCCGCCCCTCCTGGCCGCTCGCGCTCCTCGCGAAGCGCCTCACCCCGCACCGGGGCAGGCTGGAGACCCTCGCCATGGGCGACTTCGACGTCCAGCGGACCTTCGCCATGAGCTACGTGGCCATGCGGGACAGTGACCAGCCCCTGGAACGCGAGGGCGCCCGCGCCTTCCGGCTCCTCGGCCGGAACTGGTCCGGCCACCAGGTCACCCCCCAGTCCGCCGCCGCGCTGCTCGACATCACCGAGGGCCGCGCCGCCGCCGTGCTCGACGTCCTGGCCGACGCCCATCTCGTCCTCACCCCGGAACCCGACCGGTACGTGCTCCACGACCTCCTCGGCGAGTACGCGTGGCACCGGGGCGAGGAGGAGGACACCGAGGCCGAACGCACCACGGCCGTCCTGCGCCTGCTCTCCTGGTACGCCACGGCCCTCGCCACCGCCTCGCGGGTGGCCACCCGCGAGACACAGTCCCCGCCACCCCTCGACGGAGAGACCGGGACGGCCCTGGCCCTGCCCGAGTTCGCCGCCGACGACGAGGCGATCCGCTGGACCGCCAAGGAACTCCCCGCCATCCAGGACGCCCTGACCCGCGCCGGGGAGCTGGGCCGTTCCGACCTCGCCTGGCGGCTCGCCGTCGGACTCTTCGGCTACGCCGGTACGCACTGGTGGACGGCCGAGTGGGACACCTGCCTCGGGCAGGCCATGGACATCGCCCGCACCCATGGCGACACGCTGGGCCAGGCCTGGCTGCACCGGCGCATGGCCGTCGCCCACGGCATGGCCTTCCGCAACGAGGCCTGCCTCGACCACCTCCGCATCGCCCTGGAGCTGTTCACCGAGCGCGGGGACGTACTGGCCCAGGCGTCCATCCTCGGCAACATGTCGTCCCTCTACGCCCAGATCGAGGACGCCGAACGGGCGCTCTCCCACGCCGAACTCTCCCGCGACCTCTACCGGAAGGCCGAACACGACCTCCCCCGGGAGCACGGCGGCAGCCGGGGGCAGGCCCTGGTCCTCAGCCGGATCGCGGACGCCCGGCAGCTGCTCGGCGATCTCGAAGGGGCGGCGGTGGACTTCCTCAACGTGATCGAGCTGCTGCGCGCGGACGGCCACTGGCTGTTCCTGGCCACCTCTCTCACCAAGTACGGCGACATCCTCCGTGGTCTGGGGCACCGCGACGAGGCCTTCGCCGCCCTCGTGGAGGCGCTCGGCATTCGGCACCGGATGAACGATGTCGGCGGGACCGCCGACTGTCTGGTCTTCACCGCCCGCGCCCACCACCACTTCGCCGAGTGGGAGGCAGCCCGCGAGACCTGGGAGAACTGCCTTCGGCTGGCCCGGGAGCACAACCTGGCCAAGCGGATCACGGAGAGCCTCGAAGGCCTGGAGGCCCTTCCCGCAGGAACGTAGCAACCCGGCCCGGTGCGAGGGCCGTCCACGGCCGTCCCGGACGGCACCCGGGAATGCCCGGGACGTCCCTGGGACGACCGGGACGCGGAGGACGCGGGCGGCCGACTCCGGCGGTCAGGGGAAGGCCAGCGCCCGGAAGGCGTCCCTCACCCTGGCCAGCGGGCCCGGGTCACGGGTGAGGCGGAGCCGGTTGGTGAGCAGGACCGCCCAGCGCCCGCGGGCCGGTGACACCCACATCCCCGTACCCGTGAAGCCGAAGTGCGCCCAGACGCCGTCCGCCGGATCCGTGCCCGGCGCCGGGTGCCAGAACAGCCCGCGCGGCGGGTCGAGTTCACCGGTGCGGACCCGGAGCGAGTCGGCGGTCCAGTCGGCGGAGAAGGTGCCGGGTACGGGGGCGAGCAGATGGCGCAGGAACCCGCCGACGTCCGCGGTGGTGGTGAAGACCCCGGCGATCCCGCAGGCCCCGCCGAGCAGCCGGGCCGAGAAGTCGTGGACGGTGCCCCGGAGCGGGGCGCCCGTGCCCTCGTCGTACTCGGTGGGCGCGCACCGCTCCCTGATCGCCGCGGGCAGCGGACCGTACCGGGTCTCCCGCATGGCGAGCGGGGCCCAGACACGTTCCCCGGCGAGCCGGGGGAGCGGGGTGCGGGTGAGGTGTTCGGCGAGGTAGCCGAGGACCAGCGCCGCCCGGTCGGTGTACGCGACGGCTTCCCCCGGCCGGTGCCGCAGCGGCTCCGCGAGGACGCCGTCCCTGACGTCCTGCGGATCGGAGCCGTACAGGTGCCGGAGGTTGGCGCGGAGCGGCAGGCCCGCGGTGTGGGTGAGGAGGTGGTGTGCCGTGACCCCGGCGAGGGGCCGCCCCGCCGTCTCGGGCCAGTAGGAGCCGAGCGGCGCCACGAGGTCGAGCTTCCCGGCGTCCACGAGGGTCCCGGTCACGGCCCACACGGAGAGGATCTTGGTGAGGCTCGCGACGTCGAACAGGGTGTCGGGGCGCATCGGCTCCCCGGGGCGTGCCGGGTCGAGGAGTCCGACGGCGCCGTCCGACAGGGTGCCACGGGCGTCACCCACGGCCCACGCGGCGCCGGGGTACACACCCGAGCGGGCCGCGTCGCCGAGCAGCCGCTCGATGGGATCGCTGCGCACTGCCAAGGCGGGCCTCCGACGGTTCTGCGGGGGCGGGCCCCGGGGACCTGGCGGGCCGCGCTCCGGAGTCATGCCCCGGCGGTACGGGAAGACACCCTTCCGTCACGGGAAGACCCCGGGCGCCTCATCCCTACCCCCCCCGGCGGACGCGTGCCGGTCATCTGCCGTACGCGCCCCCGAGCCGTCGCCCGCGCTACTTGCAGATCACCTCGTCGCGCGGCGTGTAGTGGGTCTTGAAGGTCTCCCGCTTGACCTCGGCGCCGCCGTTCTTGAACACCCGGTCCACGGAGATGTCGAAGCCTTCGAGGGGCGGCTGCGGCACACAGGCCTCACCGGTGCCCTCGCGCTTGGAGGGCTGTGTGAGGTTGGTGCGCGGTCCCGCGACCGCCTCCACGGAGTCGTACTTCTTCGTGCCCAGGAAGCTCACCGTGACCGAGGTGTCGGTCGCGCCCGCCTTGATGTAGATCGGCTTGCCGGTGTCGTTGCGGAACTTGAGGTCCAGCTGGCCCCACGCGACGGTCGCCTCACGGCCGGCCGGGTAGCGCTCGATGTAGAAGGAGTGGGCGCCGTACTCCACGGGCTTCACCCCGGCGAAGAACATCGCGTTGAACATGGTGGTGGCCATGGCCGAGACGCCACCGCCGGGCGCCGACCGGTACTGGCCGTCCAGGATCATGGTGCCGTCGACGAAGCCGTTGTCCGCGGTCCGCTCGCCGACCGTCTTGTTGAAGCTCCACACCTCGCCCGGCTGTACCAGCGAGCCGTTGATCAGCTCGGCCGCCCGGCCGATGTTCGTCGTCCGGTACGGCGCGCTCGGGAAGTTCACCGTGAACGTCGACATCTGCTCGGTGATGCCGAGCCGCGCGAGGGAGCCCGCGCTCAGCTCGGGCTCGGTGACGGTGGTGGCGACCGGCGCGGTCCGCGCGGCCGTACCGGACTTGGTGAGCAGCGGGCGTACGGCGTCCCCGAGGGCCTTCGCGGTCACCTCGTGCCCCGGCCGGCCCTCGGACTCCACCACGACCTTGCCGTCCCTGACCCCGAGGCTCGCCTCGACGGGCGCGCCGGTCAGCGCGGCGAGCGGCCGGGCCACGTCCGGGTCGCGCAGCAGCGCCTCCGCGTCGAGCCTGGGGGTGAGCCGGCCGTTCTCCGTCTTCACGGTGAGGTGGTCGCTCAGCGTCACGGGGGAGATCCGCAGCCGCTCCTGGCCCGCGGTGAGGGTCACCGGGCCGGAGACGGCCGGCTTCGCGTAGGTGTCGAGGAAGCGGGACACCTCGGTCGCGGGCAGCTTCGGCTCGGTCATCGTGACGGGCAGGTTCACCGCCGAGGCGCCGGCGGCGGGGTAGGCGGCGCGCAGGGTCTCGACGGCCTGACCGGTGTCCAGCTTCTGTCCCGTCACCGGGTGCGTCGCGACGGCCTTGCCGTCGTGGAAGGCCACGGACCCCTCGCGTACCGCCCGGTCGTTCTTCTCGGCCAGCGCCGACACGGTGGCGTTCGCCTTGGCGGCGTCGTACGCGTAGACGGGCCGGATGTCGCGCTCGCCGGACGAGAAGAGCCGCCCGATGACGGTGAAGGGGTCACGGGCCGGGTCGGCGGCCAGGTCGGCGGTCTTCGCGAGGTCCACGGTGAGGCCGGCGGCGGCCGGGGCCACGGTGGTGGCGCTGTCGCCGACCCGCACGGGTATCGGCGCGTTCCACGAGGCCGGGGCCTCGGCCGCCAGCTTGGCCTGGGCCTGCGCACGGCTCATGCCGCCGATGTCCACGCCGTCGACACGGGTGCCGGCGGATATGTCGTCGCCGGTCGCGGCGAGGCCCGCGACGTACAGGCCGCCCGCGGCGACGGCGACCACACCCGTCGCGATCGCCGCCGTCCGGAGGCGAGGACGGCGCCCCTGCCGGGGCAGCGGGGCATGGTCGGTCCTGGAGCGGGGCACACGCTCTCCCGTGGCGTCGAGGATGGGGGGGGGAACCACTCGACGGTACGCCGAAAGAGTGTCTTATGCACATAAGGCAGGTTGACCTGCGGGGATACGGAGGGGAGGGGTGCGGGTGCGGAGAGTGCCGGGCGGGGCCGCGAGGCACGCGACCGCGTTCCCGCCCGGCGGCCATGCGGCGGTCCGTGCGACCGCGCTCCCGCCCGGTGTCCGGGCCGCTGTCCCCTGCCCGGGGGCGGTCCGTGCGACCGTGCTTCCGCCCGGTGTCCGGGCCGCTGTCCCCTGCCCGGGGGCGGTCCGTGCGACCGTGCTTCCGCCCGGTGTCCGGACGTCGCGCGTCTAAGCTGGAGCGGTGCCTGATCCGTCCCCGAGCTCCGGGCCCCGGTCCGTCGACCGGGCCCTCGCCGTCCTCGACGCCGTCGCCGACGCCGACCGGCCCGTCGGGGCGAAGGCGCTCGCCCGGCGGCTCGGCTGCGCCCTTTCCACCGTGTACCACCTCACCGGCCCCCTCCTCGCCCGCGGCTACCTCGTCCGCACCGCCGAGGGGTACGCCCCCGGACCACGCGTCCCGGCCCTCTACCGCTCCCACCAGCGGCACCACGGGCTCGGCGCCGGGACCGGCGAGCTCCTCGGCCGGCTGCGCAGGGCCACTGGCGCGGAGGCGTACCACACCGCGTACCGCGACGGTCTGATCACCGTCGTCGACACCACCGCCCCGGTCACCGACGCCGCCCACCCCTTCACCCCCGGCCCCGAGGACCGCGCGCACGCCACCGCCCACGGCAAGGCGCTGCTCGCCGCCCTGCCGCGCCCGCTGCGCCGCCGCTATCTGGCGGAGCACGGGATGGCCCGGTTCACCGAGCGCACCATCACCAGCGCCGAGCGCTTCGAGGCCGAGGTCGACCGGGTGCGCGGGCAGGGCTTCGCCGTGTCGGTGGGTGAGGCGGACCTCGCGTACACCTGTCTCGCCGTGACCCTGCCCGAGCGCGGCGACGGCATCGTGCACGCGCTCTCCGTCTCGCTGCCGACCGCCGACTTCGGCCGGCGGCAGGGCGTGATCCGGGCGGCCCTCGCCCGCGCCGTACCGGACTTTCCGGCCCTGCCGGAATCCTGAGGGGGCCGGCTGGCGGCGCCCGCCGGAGGGCCGCAGGCTGGACGCATGATCTTCATCGCCGTCCGGTTCACCGCCCGCCCCGACCACGCCGACCGCTGGCTCGACCTGGTCGCCGACTTCACCCGCGCCACCCGCGAGGAGCCCGGCAACCTCTTCTTCGACTGGTCCCGCAGCGTCGACGACCCGAACGTCTTCGTCCTCCTGGAGGCCTTCACCGACGCCGAAGCGGGCGCCGCCCACGTCGCCTCCGCGCACTTCAAGGCCGGTCTGGAGGCCATGGCCGGAGCCATCGCCGGCACCCCCGAGATCATCAACGTCGAGGTGCCGCAGCAGGGCTGGGGCGCCATGGCGGAGCTGGCCCCGACCGGCGCCTGAGCCGCCGTCCACGGCCCCGGGGGCCGCCCTCCCGCCTGATAGGTTCGCACGCACAGGCAGGCGGGGCGGCGGCCCGAGGGGAGAAGCGGCACATGGCGTCGAGCGGGCGGCAGACCGGCAGGCCCACCCTGGAGGAGGTCGCGGCCAGGGCGGGAGTCGGCCGCGGCACCGTGTCCCGGGTCATCAACGGCTCCCCCCGGGTGAGCGAGCAGGCCAAGGCCGCCGTCGAGCGGGCCGTCGCCGAACTGGGTTACGTCCCCAACCGTGCCGCGCGCGCCCTGGCCGGCAGCCGTACCGACGCCGTCGCCCTGGTGATCCCCGAGACCGAGGCCCGGCTCTTCGCGGAGCCGTACTTCCTCGACATCATCCGCGGCGTCAGCAGTGAACTCGCCGACGCCGACAAGCAGTTGCTGCTCACCCTGATCCGCAGCGAACAGGAGCGCCAGCGCTTCGAGCAGTACCTCGCCGCCCAGCGCGTCGACGGTGTCCTCCTCGTCTCCGTGCACGGCGAGGACCCGCTGCCCGACCAGGTCCGCGCCCTCGGCCTGCCCGCCGTCCTCAACGGCCGTCGCACCGAGGACGAACGCGTCGCCTTCGTCGACTCCGACAACACCGGCGCCGGACGGACCGCCGTCGCCCACCTCGCGGGGCGCGGCCGGCGCGTGATCGCCACCATCACCGGACCCCTCGACATGTACGTGGCCCGCTGCCGGCTCGACGGCTACCGCGAGGGCCTGACCGGGGCCGGACTCGTCCCCGACGACGCGCTCGTCGCCGACGGGGACTTCACCGAGGAGGGCGGCCGGCGGGCCATGCGGGAACTCCTCGACCGCAGGCCCGGCCTGGACGCCGTGTTCGCCGCCTCCGACGTGATGGCCGCGGGCGCGCGCGGGGTGCTGCGCGAGGCGGGGCGCCGGGTCCCCGAGGACGTGGCCCTCGTCGGCGTCGACGACTCGGCCGTCGCCCGGCACATGGACCCGCCGCTGACGAGCGTCCGCCAGCCCATCGAGGAGATGGGCCGCACCATGGCCCGGCTGCTGCTCCAGGAGATCGCCGCACCCGGCGACCCGGAGGAGCAGCCCCGACGGATGCTCCCGACGGAACTCGTGGTCCGCGCCTCCTCCTGACACCCCCTCGCCCCGCGAGGCGGGCCCACGCACCGGGTCACCCCGGCGGAACCGCCCCGAGACCGCCGCCGAGATGCACCCGCCCCGGGCGCCCCGGAGAATGGACACCGCATGGGTCCGTGACCGCGACCAGGGCGCTCCCGACTGCGTCCGACCCGGCAAGGGGGTCGACGATGCCGCTGCGCCAGGCGAACCGGCCGCTCGCCGCGGCCGGGGCACCGCGCCGGTGGACCCTGCTGTACGTCCTGGCGGTCGTCCTCCTCACGGTCGCCTACCTCCAGTTCCCCTCCCGCCACACCGTCCTCTGGGCGCTCATCGGACTCGGCGGCGTCGTCGCCATCCTCGTCGGCGTCCACCCACGAGCTGGACGGCCCGGACGGAAACGGCGGCCCTCGTCCCGGCGGCACGAGTCGTGCGACTCGCTCATCGCCTCGAAGGCGACGAACGCGGCGATCACCAGCCCGAGCACGACCGCGCCCAGGATGTACCAGCCGTTCGGTGCCAGGAAACCGAACGCGATCAGGACGACCAGTCCGATACCGATCTTGCGCGGCAGCGACATGTGGAACTCTCCCCCCCGGAGGATGCCTGCGGTCTCCCGACCGGACGAGGGCACCGCCCGCCGGTTCCCGTACCCGGCGTGTCGTTCGGGTGAGTCCAGCGGGCGGGGCAGCCGCGCGTGGGTTCGAATCGGGGCATGGCTTCCTACGACAGGCCCCGCGCGGGCGGCACCCCGAGGCCGCTGGAGACCGGTGACACCTGGTGGTACGCCGCCGTGGCGGGCGAGGCCGCGGGATCGTTCAGCACCAGGGTCCGCATCCGGACCCGGCGCGCCTGCCTCGGGGCCGTCCTCCTCCTCACCGTCGTCTACGCCGGTCTCGTGCTCACCGCGACGGGCCGCCGCTGGGGCGACGCCGCCGTGACCGGCAGGCGCGCCGACACCGCCGCCGCCACCCTGCTCCGCGAGCACCCCTCCCTCGCCGGACTCACCACCCTGTCCCTGGTCCTCGGCTGCGTCCTCCTGGTCGCCGTCGGCCTCATACGCAAGCGGTACGTCCCCACCGGACTCGCCGCCGGTGCGGTCGTCACCGCCCTCGCCGTCACCGGACTGCTCCAGCGTTACGCACCCCGCCCCCGGCTCGTCGACCCCGGCGGGGCACTCGTCCCCAGCGGCTTCCCCAGCGCCCAGACCACCCTCGCCCTGGGCATCGCCCTCGGCCTGCTCCTCGTCGTCCCCTACCGGCTGCGCAGCCTCGCCGTCGGCACCGCGACGCTCTGGGCCGTCGCCGTCGGCGCCTACACCGTCGCCGCGGGCCAGCACCGGCCCGGCGACGTCATCGCCGCCGCCCTGGTCGTCCTCGCCGTCTTCTGCGGACTCCTCGCCGTCCTCGCCCGCAAGGGCAAGGTGCGCCGCGGCGCCCGCCGGGGCCCCGCCCTGCCCGGCCTCCCGGTGACCGTGCCGCTCGCCCTCCTCGCCGCCGCAGGGCTCGGCATCGGCCTCTGGCTCCTCGGCGACACCCTCGCCCTGCCGACCACCGCCCCCTACGACCCCGCCGAGCTGCGCCTCGCCCACCGCTGCGGGCAGGCGCTCGCCGCCGGTGCGGTCGCGGCGGCGGGACTGGTCGCCATCGCCCTGCTGCGCCGCGTCGACCTCGACGGCGCCGCCGCCCCGTACCGTCTCGGCGGCCCCTTCGTGGAGGCCGCCGGAGCCCCCGGGGACGGAGAGCTCGTGGGGCCCTTTACCGATGACCTCGATCAGGAGATATCTTGATGTCGAGCAATCTCGCATACGCAGACGTGGAGCTGGAGAACCCTGGTGACTGACTCGACCATCATCTACACCCACACTGACGAGGCGCCCGCCCTGGCGACGTACTCGTTCCTGCCCGTGATCCAGGCGTATGCCTCGCAGGCAGGCGTCACGGTCGAGACGCGGGACATCTCCCTCGCGGGCCGCATCATCGCCGTCTTCCCCGAGTTCCTGGAGGAGGACCAGCGCATCGCCGACGCCCTCTCCGAGCTCGGTGACCTGGCCAAGACGCCCGGCGCCAACATCATCAAGCTGCCGAACGTCTCGGCGTCGATCCCGCAGCTCAAGGCCGCGGTCGCCGAGCTCCAGGCGCAGGGCTACGCCCTCCCGGACTACCCGGACGACCCGAAGACGGACCAGGACAAGGACGTCCGCGCCCGCTACGACAAGATCAAGGGCTCGGCCGTCAACCCGGTCCTGCGCGAGGGCAACTCCGACCGCCGCGCGCCGGGCTCGGTCAAGAACTACGCCAAGACCCACCCGCACCGCATGGGCGCCTGGACCTCCGAGTCCAAGACCAACGTCGCCACGATGGACGAGAACGACTTCGCCTCCACGGAGAAGTCCGCAGTCATCGCGGAGGACGACACCCTCCGCTTCGAGTTCACCGCCGCCGACGGCACCGTCAGCGAGCTCCGCGAGCCGCTGAAGGTCATCGCCGGCGAGGTCGTCGACGCCGCCGTCATGCGCGCCGCCGCCCTGCGCACCTTCCTCGGCGAGCAGGTCGCCCGCGCCAAGGCCGAGGACGTGCTCTTCTCCGTGCACCTCAAGGCCACGATGATGAAGGTCTCCGACCCGATCGTCTTCGGCCACGTCGTGCGCGCCTTCTTCCCGGCCACCTTCGCCAAGTACGGCGAGGTGCTCGCCGCCGCCGGCCTGTCCCCGAACGACGGCCTCGGCACCGTCCTGGGCGGCCTGGACGCCATCCCGCACGGCCTCGGCGCCGAGATCAAGGCCTCCTTCGAGGCCGAGCTCGCCGACGGCCCCGCCCTGGCGATGGTCGACTCCGACAAGGGCATCACCAACCTGCACGTGCCGTCCGACGTCATCGTCGACGCCTCGATGCCGGCCATGATCCGCACCTCCGGCCACATGTGGGGCCCGGACGGCCAGGAGGCCGACACCCTCGCCGTCCTGCCGGACCACAGCTACTCCGGCGTGTACCAGGCGGTCATCGAGGACTGCCGCGCCCACGGCGCCTTCGACCCGTCGACCATGGGCTCCGTCCCGAACGTCGGCCTCATGGCGCAGAAGGCCGAGGAGTACGGCTCCCACGACAAGACCTTCGAGATCGCGCAGGCCGGCACCGTCCGCCTCGTCGACTCCGAGGGCAACGTCGTCCTGGAGCAGGAGGTCGCCGAGGGCGACATCTTCCGCGCCTGCCAGACCAAGGACCTGCCCATCCAGGACTGGGTCAAGCTCGCGGTCACCCGCGCCCGCGCCACCGGCTCCCCGGCCGTCTTCTGGCTGGACGAGAGCCGCGGCCACGACGCGCAGATCATCGCCAAGGTGAAGCAGTACCTGCCGGAGCACGACACCGAGGGCCTGGACATCCAGATCCTGTCCCCGGTCGAGGCCACGAAGTTCTCCCTGGAGCGCATCCGCCGCGGCGAGGACACCATCTCCGTCACCGGCAACGTCCTCCGCGACTACCTGACCGACCTCTTCCCCATCCTGGAGCTGGGCACCAGCGCCAAGATGCTGTCGGTCGTCCCGCTGATGGCGGGCGGCGGCCTCTTCGAGACCGGCGCCGGCGGCTCCGCCCCGAAGCACGTCCAGCAGCTCGTCAAGGAGAACTACCTCCGCTGGGACAGCCTCGGCGAGTTCTTCGCCCTGGCCGCCAGCTTCGAGCACCTCGCGACCACCACGGGCAACGCCCGTGCCCAGGTCCTCGCCGACACCCTCGACCGCGCCACCGGCACCTTCCTCAACGAGGACAAGTCGCCGACCCGTCGCCTCGGTGGTATCGACAACCGCGGCAGCCACTTCTACCTGGCCCTGTACTGGGCCCAGGAGCTGGCCGCCCAGACCGAGGACACGGAGCTGGCCAAGGCCTTCGCCCCGCTGGCCGAGACCCTCGCCGCCAACGAGCGGAAGATCGTCGACGAGCTCGTCGCCGTCCAGGGCTCCCCGGCCGAGATCGGCGGCTACTACCAGCCCGACCCGGCCAGGGCCGCGGCCGTGATGCGCCCGTCCGCCACCTTCAACGAGGCCGTCGCGTCCCTCGCCTGATCCGGCGCGCGCCCCGTACCGCCCCGGCCGGAATCATTCCGGCCGGGGCGGTCCCGTCGGTGGCGCATCCGCCGTTCGGGTGTGAACCTGGATGGATGAGCTGGGCATCTTGGACGACCGCCGGTGTCTACACCGGGCGTGGTGGGGTGCTGACCGACGAGGCAGGCGTCGTCACGGGAGATCTGACCGTGCACACGACCTGGGCCGACCGGGAAGCACGCGTGGCCGTGCAGTACAGCGGCGCATCCGACTGGTTCACCATGTCGGGAAGTCCCGTTCCGTGCGAGACGGAGGAGGAGAGCCGCGATCTCCACGACGCCGTCGTGGCAGCCGTCCGGGAGGGGAACGGGGCCACGGTCCCGCGCCTGCCCGTCCCACCGGCCTAGGGCCTTTCTGACGATTTCCGCCGGGTCCGGCCCGCCCGGCACGCACCGCTCGCCGCACGGCCGCAACGCCCAAGCGGCTCCGCTACGAGGGCGCCCCGACCGCGCACCGATCGCACGCACCGAACGCCCAGGCCTGATCCGACGCGCATGGTCAGACAGGCCCTGGCCGCGACGCGGCGAGCCGGCACCGAGAGAAGTGTTATCCCTCCCGCGCCCACGGGTCTCCGAACGACGGGGGATTCGGACCAGGGATGAGGGAGCAGACCCATGCACAGCGACGAGCGCCGCACCACCGCACTGGTGGAGGCGGCGAGGGCCGGTGACGCGCACGCCAGGGACGCGCTGGTACGCGCGTACCTGCCCCTCGTCCACAACATCGTCGGACGGGCCCTCGACGGCCACGCCGACACCGACGACATCGTCCAGGAGACGATGGTCCGGGCCCTCGACGGCCTGACCGGTCTCCGCGACCCCGGCCGCTTCAGGTCATGGCTCGTCGCCATCGCCATGAACGGGATACGGCGCCGCTGGCGCGAACGCCGCGAGGAGCCCGTGCCCGGCCTCGACCGGGCCGCCGACCTCGCCGATCCGGCCGGCGACTTCACCGAACTCACCATCCTCCGGCTCGGCCTCTCCGGGCAGCGCCGCGACGTCGCCCGCGCGACCCGCTGGCTCGACGAGGACGACCGGGAACTCCTCGCCCTGTGGTGGCTGGAGGCCGCGGGCGAGCTGACCCGCGCCGAACTCGCGGAGGGCCTCGGCGGGATCTCCCCGCAGCACGCCGCCGTCCGCGTCCAGCGGATGAGGGAACGCCTGGAGACCGGCCGGGCCGTCGTCCGCGCCCTGGACGCCGTGCCGGCGTGCCCGGACCTCGGCGAGACCCTCACGGCCTGGGACGGCCGCCCGTCCCCGCTCTGGCGCAAACGGGTCGCCCGCCATCTGCGGAACTGCGCCGCCTGCGCAGGGAGCGCGCCCGGACGAGGTGGCCTCGCCCCGGTGGAGGGCCTGCTCGTCGGCATCGGCCTCGTACCGCCCCTCGCGCTGACCTTCATCAGTGGCGAGACGGCACGGACGGTGGCCCTGGACCCTGCCGGGCAGGCGATGCCGCTGGAGTCCGCAGGTCGTGCCGTACCTCTGGAGTCCGTACCCCTCGAACCCCTTACGCGGGGCGTCCCGCCGGAGCCCGTCGCGCCCGGCCACGGTGCCCGGTGGACGCCGGTCCGGCGCTCCGTCCTCGCCGGCGCGGCGGCCGTCGCCGTGCTCGGGGCGGTCGCCCTGCTCGTACCCCCGGAGGAGCCCCACGCGCGCGTGGCGCCCGCCGCGCCCCCGGCGACCCGCCCGCCGGTCCCGACCCGGTCGGCCCCGGCACCGGCCCCGACCCCGAGTCCTACGGTCACCGCCCACCTGCCCGCCCCCACCTCCGCGCCTCCCGCCTCCTCGCGCCCCACGCCTCCCGCGCCCAGCGCGGAGGAGCGGGTGACGGGGCTGGTGAACAGGCTGCGGGCCGAGGCGGGTTGCCCGCCGCTGCGCGTCGACTCCCGGCTCTCCGGCGCGGCCCGCGTCCACGCGCGCGACATGGCCGCCCGCGGCTACTACGGACACGCCAGCCCCGAGGGCGACTTCGCGGACACGCGGATCACCGCCGCCGGTTACGACTGGAGCGCGTGGGCCGAGAACCTGGACCGGGGGACCACCGACCCCGCGTCCGTCGTCGAGGACTGGACGGACGGCGCGGCGCACGAGGACAACATGCTCGACTGCCGGTACCGGGACACCGGAGTGGCGTCGGTGCCCGGTCCCCGCGGCACGATCTGGGTGCAGAAACTGGCGGCCCCCGCCTCCTGAGGCGTACGGGGGCCGACCGCGGGACGCCGCCCGTTACCGCTTGGCGCCGAAGTCCTGGACCCACCAGGGGCCGTTGGCGGTGAGGGTGACCCCGACGCCGATGTCCTTGAAGGAGCAGTTGAGGATGTTCGCCCGGTGGCCGGGGCTGTCCATCCAGTCCTCCATGGCCCGCGCCGGGGTCTTCGGCCCGCGGTGGATGTTCTCGCCCCAGGTCGACCACGCGTACCCGGCGCCGCTCATCCGGTCACCGGCGTCCCGGCCCTCCGGACTGTCATGCTCGTAGTAGTCCCTGGCCGCCATGTCGTCGGCGTGCGCCTGGGCGGCGGCCCGCAGACGACTCTCGGCGCGGAGCGGCCCGCAACCGGCCTTCGCGCGCTCGACGTTGGCGAGGGCGACGACCTCCTGGACGTACCGGGCGGGCTTCCCCGCGGGCACTCCCGCCCCGGGCGTCCCACCCTGCTGCTCCGGCTGCCGCCCCTGGGGCCGTACGGGGGCCCGTTCCTCCTGCCGCCGTTCCGACTCCGCCTTCGGCCGTGTTCCCGGAACCGCGCCCGACGGCGTGGCGCCGCCCGGCGTGGCCCCGGCTTTGTGGGAGGCGGGCGTCGGCGCGGTCGAGGCCGGGGGCCCGGTGAACGGGGTCGCCTCCCGTACGGCCTCCGAAGCGGCGTTCACGTCCCCGGCGGCGCCGGTGGCCCCGGGCGGCGCGACCGGCGCCACGGCCGGAGGCGCGCCGACCGTGGGACCGGATCCGACGGAGGCCACGTACACGCCCGTCGTCACCGTCAGCACGGCCGCCGCGGCCCCGGCCACGGTGACACCGGTACGGAACGACGTGCGGCGCGCCGGACGCCGCCGCCGCGCGCCGCCGCCCTTGCGGTGCCGGCCGCCCGCCCGGCCCTCCTGGTCCCGCGCGAAGGGGTCGGGGTGCGGGCCGTGTTCGGGGGTGTCGGGGTGGCCGGGGTCGTCGTGGTGCCGCATGGAGCTCCGCTCTCTCGCCTTGGTCGCCGGACGGTCCGGCGCTGGGGAGAGCCACCGGGGCGACGGCGATAACACTTTCCGGACCCGGCCGCCCCGACACTCCTCGTCAACCTGGCGCGTCAACCCGACGCGCCCGTCCTTACGGCACCCTTTCAGCCCTGGGGGACCACCGCCACCGGACACGGGGCGAGGTGCAGCGCCGCGTGTGCCACGGAACCGATCCGGGGCCCGACGGCGCCCCGCTTGGCGCGCCGGCCGACCACCAGGAGCTGCGCGGCCCCGGAGGCGGAGAGCAGCACCTGCCCGGCGCTGCCGAGTTCGACGTGCTCGGTGACGGACACGTCCGGGTACCGCTCGCGCCAGGGCGCGAGGGCCTCGCGCAGGGCCTTCTCCTCGTACGGGACGAGCCCGCCGGCCTCGTCGGCGAGCCGCATGGAGGCCGGGCTGTACGCGTAGAGCGGCGGCAGGCTCCACGCCCGGACGGCCCGGACGGACGCCCCGCGCGCGGCGGCGGTCGCGAAGGCGAAGCCGAGGGCGGCGGCGCTGTCCTCCGGGCTGCCGAGCTGGCCGACGACCACGTGTCCGGTGGGCGGTTCGGCCGGCTCGCCGTCGCGGGAGCGGACGGCCACGACGGGGCGGGTGGCGGCGGCGATGATCTGCTGGCCGTACGAGCCGAGCAGGAAGCCGGCGACGGCGCCGTGCCCGCGCGAGCCGATCACGAGCATCTCGGCGCGCTCCTCGGCGCCGAGCAGCGCGGCGACCGGCGTGTCGGGAAGGACCTCGGCCGAGAGCGCGATTCCGGGGTACCGTCCGGCGACGGTGGCCTCCGCCTCGCGCAGGACCGCCTCGGCGGCCCGCTCCTGGGTGTCACGGTCCTGGACCAGGGGGAGGTCGAGCGGTTCCCAGCGCCAGGCGTGCGCGAGCCGCAGCGGGAGCCCCCGGTGGAGAGCCTCGCGCGCGGCCCAGCCGGCCGCGGCGAGGCTCTCCGGGGAACCGTCCACTCCTGCGACGATCTCACGACTCATCAGGCTGCCTCCGTCGGTGCGGTGACGGGCCCGCCCGGTGGTCGGGCCCTCTTCCCTCCAGCTTGGGCCCATCGGCCGCCCGGCGAGAGGGCCGGACGTCCCGACATGCCGGTCCGTCCGGCCCTTCGTGCCCCGGCGGGCCCCACCGTCAGGCGAGCAGGGTGAGCCGGGCGTGGGTCCCGTTGAGGTAGTGGTCGCCGATGTCCCGCAGCCGGTGGGCCGCCTGGGTGGGAGCGGTGAGAGTGCGGGCGTTGCGCCAGAAACGGTCGAAGCCGGGACCGCCGGTGCCGGCTTGGGCGCCCGCCGTGCCCTCGACGAGTTCCAGGACGCGGGTGGTGATGTGGACGGCCGCCCGGCCGGCGACCGTCTCGGCGGCCGCCACCAGGACGGCGATGTCGGCCCCTTCTTCCACGCCGAGCGTCCACGCGGCGAGCAGACCGCGCGTCAGGGCGTCGGTCGCCCGCTCCACCACGGCGGCGGCGGCGTGCGCGGCCGTCGCCAGTTCCCCGTAGGCCAGCAGCAGGTACGGATCGTCCCCGGCGCCGGTCGGCACGGAGCCGTCCGTGGCGGGGCGGTCCGGGTGACCGTCCGGGCGCGGTCCCGCCTGTCCGGCGCGGCTGATGTCCCGGGCCTCGGCGAGCGCCCCCTCGGCGATGCCGAGGCCGACATGGACCAGGAGCAACCGCAGGGCGAGCGGGGCGAGGCCGGAGAAGGGCGCGACGGCGTGCTCGTCGTGGGGGAGCGTGCCGAGGACCTGCCCGGGTGCGAGGGGCACCCGGTCGAAGGTCACGGTGCCCGCCCCGGCGAGCCGTTGGCCGACCCGGTCCGCCCCGGGCTCGGTGAACACCCCGGGCGCGGCGGGGTCCACCAGGACGACCAGCAGATCGCCGGTGCCCTCGGCGCGCGCCCCGACGACCAGCCGGTCCGCCACGGCGACGGCGGAGGAGAACGTACGGCTTCCTTCGAGGACCCAGCCGCCTCCTTCGCCGTCCGCCGGGGTGAGCGCGAGGCCGGGGCCGGTCTCCGCGCGGGGCGGTTCGACGCCCCCGGCGAGCAGCCAGTTCTCCTCGGCGGTCCGTACGTCGAGCGGGGCGCCGGCCGCGCGGACCGGGTCGAGGAAGCGGCTGCTCCAGGAGAGCGCGTAGTGGTGGGCGAGGAGTTCGCCCACGGAGCTGTCGGCGGCGGAGATCTCCCGTACGACCGCGCAGGCGGCCCGCCAGTCGGCGCCCCTGCGGTCCGGTCCGGGGGCGGTGAGCAGGGCCGGCAGCCCTGCTTCCTGGAGCCGGGCGACCTCGTCGAACGGCGCCTTGCCCGCCCGGTCCCTGGCGAGCGCGTCGACGGCGAGGTCGTCGGCGAGTTCGCGGGTGACGCGGGGCCAGAAGTCGTCGTCGGGGAGCCGGTGGGCAGGTGCGGAAGTGGTGCGTGCCGCTGGTCTCTTCGGCGATTTCCTCGACGTACTCACGTCACCTCACCTGATTCTGTAATCCCCAGTGGAACAGTAGGGATAGTGGCAGAGCTGGTCACTCCGCCCCAAGGGGCGTCCATGGGCTGGACAAGAGCGTCCTGATGCGCGAGACGACGGCAAGTCGCCGCAGGTGGGGGAGGGTTGATCACGAAGGTCAGGGGTTAGTCCAGGCCTCCGGGTCGTCCGTGAGCGCCGCGATCCCCTCCGGCAGCCGGGCCGCCGCCACCTCGGCGAGCGAGACCCCGAGCACCTGGCGGACACCGGCCCGCAGGGCGATCCACAGGGGCAGCAGCGACTCGGCCGGGCCCGTGTACGACAGGTCCGGCGGTCGCTCCCCGCGTACGGAGACCAGCGGGCCGTCCACGCAGCGGACGACCTCCGCGACCGAGATCGTCTCGGCCGGCCTGGCCAGCCAGTACCCGCCGTTGCCACCGCGCTGGCTCCGCACCAGGCCGCCCTTGCGCATGTCGCCGAGGATGCTCTCCAGGAACTTGTGCGAGATGCCCTGGCCCTCGGCGATCGCCTCGGCCTTCAGCGGCCCGGCGTCCTGGGCGGCGGCGAGCTGGAGAGCGGCCCGTACCGCGTAGTCGGCCCTGGCTGAAATGCGCATGCGCGCATTATTCCGCACGGGCGGGGCCGGGAGGACGGCGTGTTCCGCACCTTGACGCCGCCCCCGGCCGGTCGGACACTCAAGGACGGAAAACCCGAGTGAACAGGTAGGGAACCATGGGACGCACCGGCCGGCGGGACACCGCGCACGCCGTGCCCCTCCCGCGCTCCGTGCCCCGCCTCACCTCGCGCCGCCACATCGACCTGCTGCGGGTCTGCAGCGCGGCGAGTCGGCCTCGCGGGGCCGGACTCCGGCGCGTCGCCCCTCCGCGGGGCGTCCTGGCGTGAACGTCCGTCCCACCCGCTGAGACGTTCGTCCACCACGTCCGAGGCCCGTTCGAGGTCCGCGTGTGGCCGGAACAGCTCCGCCGGCTCCACCTAGAGTCCGTGCGCGTCTCCTCCTTCCCGTACCCCTGCCGCCCCCGGGCCCCGTGCCGCCCGCACCGCCGTCGCCCGTCCGCGACCGGTGCCGTCGCCCGCCGCCCGGCCCAGCACCGAGCACCCCCAAGGGAGAAGCATGTCCGTCGTCCCGTCCTCGCTGCTGCCCGCCTCCGCCGTCCCCGCCTTCCGCGGCCGGATCGGCCGCGACGTGCACAGCGGCCACTACGCCGCACCGCACCGCTATCGCCTCCATGTCGCACCTTCCGCCCCGGGCTGTCTGAGGATCGCGCTCACCCACAGCCTCCTCGGACTCGACGACACGCTCCCGCTCACCGTCCTGCCCGAGACCCCCGACACGCCCGACGGCGGATACGCCGTGCTCCGCCCGCTGTACGAGGCGAGCGCGTACCTCTACGAGGGGCCCGCCGCCGCACCCGTCCTCAGCGACCGATGGACCGGACGGATCGTCAGCACCCACACCCCCGACATCCTGCGCGACCTCGCCCTCCGCTTCCGTGGCGAAGGCCCGGACCTGCTGCCCGAGGAACAGCGCGGCGCCATCGAGGCCATCGCCGACCTGTGCGAACGCAGCGTCAACCGGGCCGCCCAGCGCGCGGGCGAACTCGGGATCGCCGGCGAGGCCGCTCACCGTGACCCGCTCACCGCCCTCTTCGCCGCCCTCGGCTCCCTGGAACGCCGGCTCGTCCGTACCCCGTACGTGCTCGGCGACGCGCCGACCGCCGCGGACGTCCACGTCTGGGCCACCCTGGTCCAGCTCGACACCGTCCACCGCTGGCACCTGGACGCCGCCGCCATGGACCGCGTCGCCGCACACCCGGCCCTGTGGGCGTACGCCCGACGGCTCGCCGCGCGCCCCGAGTTCGGCCGCTGCCTCGACATCGACGCGGTCATGCGCCGCCACCGCGCGCACTGCCGGGGCCGGGAGGCGGCGGGCGCGGCGATCCGCCTCGTCGACTGGCCCGCCCTCGCCCGCTGACGCCCGCCCCGGCCGGGATCCGGCGACCGAGGGCGGTTCAGCCGATCCGATGCCCCGCCAGGGGCCCCGTGTCGTCACCCGCGCCCGCGCGGACCCCGCGCAGGAACGCCTCCAGCGTCTCGAGAGAACTCCGCGACGGCTCCCACTGCAGCTCCCGGCGGGCCCGCTCGGTCGCCAGGAGCGGCATCTGCCGCAGCGCGTCGAAGAGCCCGGGGGGCGCCTGGGCGAGCCTCAGCCGCCATGCCGCCGACAGGGCGCCCCGCACGGCGACCGCCGGCACCCGGACCGGCCGGGCGTTCAGCAGCTCGCCCAGGGCCGCCGCGTCGATCACCGGCTCGGCGGCCAGGTTGAACGCGCCCCGGACGTCCCGCAGCAGCGCCCGGAGGTAGGCCTCGGCCGCGTCCTCGGTGTGCAGGACCTGGAAACGGAGCCCCTTGAACTCGGGGAGCAGCGGCAGCAGATCGGGCCGCATCAGCTGCCCGGGGAAGAACCGCCCCGCGAAGACCCGCCGCTGCCCGCTCGCCGACTCCTCCTTGAACAGGAACGCCGGGCGCATCCGTACCACCCGGATCAGCGGATGATCGCGCTCGAAGGTGTCGAGGACCCGCTCCAGATACGCCTTCTCCCGGGTGTACGCGGCCCCCGGCCAGCCGTGCGTCGGCCACGCCTCGGACACCGGGGTACCGCCGAGGGGACCGGGGGAGTACGCCCCCACCGAGGAGGCGTGCACCAGGACCGGCACCCGCGCCGCCGCGACCGCGTCGAAGACCCGCACCGCGCCGAGCACATTCGTCCGCCAGGTCTCCAGCGGATCGCGGGTCGGTCCGAAGCGCCAGGCCAGGTGCACCACCGCGTCCGCCTCGGCGACGTACCGCGCGAGCCGCGGCTCGTCCCCCTCGCGGGAGAGGTCCACCTCGGCCCAGTTCACCCCGGGGATCTCCAGGCCGGGCCGCCGACGGGCGAGCCCCAGGACCGAGCCGACACGCGGATCGCGCGCCAGGACCCGGACCAGGCTCGTCCCCACGTTGCCGGTGGCGCCGGTGACGACCACCCGCGAAATCGCGCTCGGGTTCATGTCTCCGACCCTCCGCCATACGCGGCGGAACCGCACCCCGGGCAGGGTCCCCGCACAGGCTCCGTCACACAGCGTGTCCGTGCAGGTCGCGAGTGTGGCCGTCGACCGGGAGTATGGAGCGACTCAGGAGACAGGAGTACCCCCATGCTGCTGCCCGACAGGAACACGGTCGACCGGCTGCTCCGGCACTACCGCGACCAGGAGCGGACCGTACTGGCCAGGCCGTGCGACCTGTCGGCCCGCCGGCGCTTCGAGGACACGGCGTACACGCTGTGCGTCCTCATGGGAGAGCGCACCGCCCGCGATGCCGTCCACGCCGCCGAACGCCACCTGGCCGGAACCCACCCCCGTACCCGGCGGCCCCTCGAAGGCCTTCCCGGCGCCTGACCCACCCGTCACGGGGTCCGTCGGGACGCCCGGGCCCGCGCGTCACGGGGGCGGTCAGTGCGCCCGAGCCCACCGGTCACGGAGTCGGTCAGGATTTGAGAAGCGTCCCCGTCCCGCCGCCGATAGCGTGGCTGCCACGGACCCCGCTATACGCCCGCCGTCGGACACGGCGGGACGGTGCCGGTCCGTGTTTCGGCCCGCGCGACAGGTGGAGAGACGATGAGCAAGGCCCCCAGGGTGGACGATCACCCGGCCGACCGGCACGACCTGATCCGTGTGCACGGCGCACGGGAGAACAACCTCAAGGACGTCAGCATCGAGATCCCGAAGCGCCGGCTCACGGTGTTCACCGGCGTCTCCGGTTCGGGCAAGAGCTCCCTCGTCTTCGACACGATCGCCGCCGAGTCCCAGCGCCTCATCAACGAGACGTACAGCGCCTTCGTCCAGGGCTTCATGCCCACGCTCTCCCGCCCCGAGGTCGACGTCCTCGACGGCCTCACCACCGCGATCATCGTCGACCAGCAGCGGATGGGTGCCGACCCCCGCTCCACCGTCGGCACCGCCACCGACGCCAACGCGATGCTCCGCATCCTCTTCAGCCGCCTCGGCAAGCCGCACATCGGCCCGCCCAGCGCCTACGCCTTCAACGTCCCCTCGGTGAAGGCCAGCGGCGCCATCACCGTCGAGCGGGGCGCCAAGACGACCGTGAAGGCCACCTTCAACCGCACCGGCGGCATGTGCCCGAACTGCGAGGGCCGGGGCACGGTCTCCGACATCGACCTCACCCAGCTCTACGACGACACGAAGTCGCTCGACGAGGGCGCGCTCACCATCCCCGGCTACACCCCGGGCGGCTGGAACTACCGCCTCTACAGCGAGTCCGGCTTCGTCGACCCCGGCAAGCCGATCGGCAAGTACACCAAGAAGGAACTGAAGGACTTCCTCCACCACGAGCCGACCCGCATGAAGATCGCGGGCATCAACATGACATACGAAGGGCTGATCCCCCGGATCCAGAAGTCGTTCCTGGCCAAGGACAAGGAGGGCATGCAGCCCCACATCCGGGCGTTCGTGGAACGGGCCGTCACCTTCACCACGTGCCCCGAGTGCGAAGGCACCCGCCTCGCCGAGGGCGCCAGGGCGTCGAAGATCGAGCGGATCAGCATCGCCGACGCCTGCGCGATGCAGATCAGCGACCTCGCCGACTGGGTCCGGGGGCTGACGGAACCCTCGGTGGCGCCGCTGCTCACCGCGCTCCAGCTGACCCTGGACTCGTTCGTCGAGATCGGCCTCGGCTACCTCTCCCTCGACCGGGCCGCGGGCACGCTCTCCGGCGGCGAGGCGCAGCGCGTCAAGATGATCCGCCACCTCGGCTCCTCGCTCACCGACGTCACCTACGTCTTCGACGAGCCCACCGTCGGCCTGCACCCCCACGACATCCAGCGGATGAACGAGCTGCTGCTCCAGCTCCGCGACAAGGGCAACACCGTCCTCGTCGTCGAGCACAAGCCCGAGACGATCGCCATCGCCGACCATGTCGTCGACCTCGGCCCCGGCGCGGGAACGGCGGGCGGCAGCGTCTGCTTCGAGGGAACCTTCCACGCGCTGCGGGCCTCGGGCACGGTCACCGGCCGCCACATCGACGACCGGGCCTCCATCAAGGACGGCGTGCGGGAGGCGACCGGAACCCTGGAGATCCGGGGCGCGACCACCCACAACCTGCGGAACGTCGACGTCGACATCCCGCTCGGGGTCCTCACCGTCATCACCGGCGTCGCCGGCTCCGGCAAGAGCTCCCTCGTGCACGGCTCCCTGCCGGCGGGCGACGACGTCGTGTCGATCGACCAGACCCCGATCCGCGGTTCGCGCCGCAGCAACCCCGCGACGTACACCGGACTGCTCGACCCGATCCGCAAGGCCTTCGCCAAGGCCAACGGCGTGAAGCCCGCCCTGTTCAGCGCCAACTCCGAGGGCGCCTGCCCCACCTGCAACGGCGCGGGCGTCATCTACACCGACCTCGGGATGATGGCCGGAGTCTCCTCCACCTGCGAGGACTGCGAGGGCAAGCGGTTCCAGGCCTCCGTCCTCGAATACCTCCTCGGCGGCCGTGACATCAGCGAGGTCCTCGCGATGTCCGTGGCGGAGGCCGAGGAGTTCTTCGCCGACGGCGAGGCGAAGACCCCGGCCGCCCAGCGCGTCCTGGCCCGGCTCGCCGACGTCGGTCTCGGCTACCTCAGCCTCGGGCAGCCGCTCACCACGCTGTCCGGGGGCGAGCGGCAGCGCCTCAAGCTGGCCACGCACATGGGCGACAAGGGCGGCGTCTACATCCTCGACGAGCCGACCACGGGTCTGCACCTCGCCGACGTCGAGCAGCTCCTCGGCCTGCTGGACCGGCTCGTGGACTCCGGCAAGTCGGTCATCGTCGTCGAGCACCACCAGGCGGTCATGGCCCACGCCGACTGGATCATCGACCTGGGCCCCGGGGCCGGCCACGACGGCGGCACCATCGTCTTCGAGGGCACCCCCGCGGACCTCGTGGCCGCGCGGTCGACACTCACGGGCGAGCACCTGGCGGCGTACGTGGGGGCGTGACCAGGAGGGTGGACCGGAGCGGTGACCCGGTGGTTCACGCTCCCGGGTCGCCGCTCGGGAACAGGACCCGGGGCATGTCCACGCACGTGTCCCGCGAGGTGGGGCCGCCGAACCGTAGTCGGTCGTACCCCGTGAACGCCGGTTCCAGGCCATCGAGCTCGTCCACCCGCGCGTGGAGGGCGGCACGCCACTCCGGAGAGGGATCGGCCGGGACCCTCTCCAGAGTCCCGGCGATGTCGGTCGCCCGCTCGTCCTTCCTGCGGATGTGCGCCGGAGTGACGCTGTGCAGACAGACGTACCGTCCGCGCAGATGGCCCGGCAACGGAAGCAGCCCCGCCAGCATCAGCCGCCGGGCATCGTCGGCCTCCCGGCCGCGCGAGGTGCACAGCGCCTCCAGGGAGACGAACTGCCCGGTGACGTACGCGTCGTCGGCCCGGGGTCATGGGATGGTCGCCCTTCACCTTGCGGAACCGTTCCGCGATCCGCCGTACCAGCGTCCGGTCCGTCGTCACACCACTCCCCGGGGAAAGCCGTCCGAGACCCTCCCGGACGGCGTCCCCGCAGGCTGGAAGCCGGACCGTACGGTGGCCACCGAACCGTCGTCGGCACGACCCGGTCCGATGCCTCCAGCGGCGCCGCACGACCGGCGGTCCGTGGGACGGCCGGTCAGCCCGCGCGGTGGGCGGCCCGCCGTCGCAGGCCCCACAGCGCGAGCGCCGCCGCGCAGGCGGAGCCCACCAGGGCCAGCGACAGACCGGCCGAGGTGCCCGAGGGCGCCGCGCCGTGCGCCGCCTTCCCCGGAGCGGTCACCCGCTCGGCACCGGCCCGGGGCGCCGTACTGTCCGCGTCGGTGCCGCCGCCGTCCCGGGTCACCGACACCGCGCGGGTGCCCGCGTCGGACGCCGCCTTCGCGTGGACCGGCAGGAGCGAGCCCACCGGCCGGACCCGCCGGGCCGAGGCGAAGCCCCAGTCGAGCAGTTCGCGGGCCTCCTCGTACACCGTGAAGCCGCCTCCGCCCTGCGGGTTCATCACCGAGACGACCAGCGTCCTGCCGTCCCGCCGGGCGGCCGAGACCAGCGTGTTGCCCGCGTTGCTGGTGTAGCCGTTCTTGATGCCGATGAGCCCGGGGTAGCGGCTCACGCCGTCCGCGCCGGTGAGCAGCCGGTTGGTGTTCGCGATGCCGTACGACCAGGAGCCCGCCGGGAAGTCCGCGTAGGGCGTCGAGCAGTAGCGGGTGAACTGCGGGTCCTGGAGGCCGGCCCTGCCGAACACCGCCAGGTCGTACGCCGAGGAGACCTGCCCCGGCGCGTCGTACCCGTCGGGGGACACCACGTGCGTGTCGCGGGCGCCCAGCGACACGGCCTTCTCCTGCATCTGCCGGGTCATCGACTCCCAGCCGCCGTTCATCGAGGCCAGGACGTGGACCGCGTCGTTACCCGAGCTGAGGAACACGCCGTTCCACAGGTCCGAGACCTTGTACGTGTACCCCTCCTTCACCCCGACCAGGCTGCTGCCGTCCCCGATCCCGGTCAGCTCGGAATCGGCCACGGTGTGCCGCTCGGACGGCTCGTGGTGGGGGAGCGCGGTGAGGGCGAACAGCGTCTTCAGGGTGCTGGCCGGCGGCAGCTTCCGGTGCGCGTCCCGCGCGGCGAGCACCTCGCCCGACGAGGCGTCGGCCACCACCCACGACAGGGCGGAGACCGAGGGGACGGCGGGCGCGCCCGGCAGGGGCTGCACCTGCGTGCCCGTCCGGTCGAGCCGCACCGGGTCGACGTACTGCCGCGCGGGCGGCGTCGGCTCCCCGACGGAGGAGGCCGAGGTGACCGAGGTGACCGAGGAGACGGGGGTGACCGAGGAGACGGGGGTGACCGAGGAGACGGGGGTGACCGGAGCGACGGACGGGGCCGAGCTGACGGAGGACGCCGTGGCCGCCGGAACGGGCAGCACGAACAGCAGCGCCGCGGAACCGGCGGCGGCATGACGGACAGCTGACGTGACGATCATTCAGCCACCGTAGGAACGGCTCGCCGGACGCGCAGATCGAAGTGCGCCGACCGGCGTAGCGGGTGTGGCGTACGGGTGTGGCGCCGTCGCCGCGAGCGAGCGTCACCGGACCGTGCTTCGTGCGGCTCCTGACCGCTCCGTGCCGCTTCCGTACCGCCTCAGTGCCGGTTCCGTGCCGCTCCGAAACGGCCCACCGTCCCGTTGTCGGTGGCGCGGGGCATCCTTGTGACGTGCCCTCATACCCTCACCAGAGCAACGCCGTTCCTCCCGGCAGCCCCCCGGAGAGCCCGTCGGCGCCGGCCGCCGAGCCGGCCTCCCGGCCGGTCCCCGGCCCCGCCAGATCTCCCGGTGCCTCCGGCGGCGGCCCCTTCGGCGTCCCCGCGTTCCGGTCCGAGCGGCAGCCCCGCAGCGACCCCGCCGGGCACATGATCGTCTGCGGGGACGACGCCCTCGCCCACCGCCTCGCGGGCGAACTGCACGAGGTGTACGGGGAACGGGTCACGCTCCTGGTCCCGGCACGGCCCGACGCGCCCCGCACGCCCGTCGCCCGCACAGGCCGCGCCCTCGCCCTCTTCGGACGGGTCACCGCCGCCGTCGCCCGCACCACCGTCCCCACCACGACCGGGGCGAGCACCGAAGGCGGTGACGGCGGCGACCCCACCGGAACCCTCCGCGTCGTGGAGGCGGCGGAGGCCGACGACCGGGCCCTGACGGACGCGGGCGTGGAGCGGGCCGCCGCGCTCGCCCTCGTCCACGAGGACGACGAGACCAACATCCGGGCCGCGCTCACCGCCCGCCGCCTCAACCCCGGGCTCCGGCTGGTCATCCGGCTCTACAACCACAAGCTCGGCCAGCACCTCGAAACCCTCCTCGACCAGGCCGCCGCCGTCGCCGAACCGGGCCTCGACCCCGAGAAGCTCGACGCCGCCACCACCGTCCTCTCCGACGTCGACACCGCCGCCCCGGGACTCGCCGCCGCCGCCGTCGCGGGCACCAGCAAGGTGGTCCAGGCCGGCGGGCTCCTCCTGCACGCCGTCGAGCGGCTGCCCGCCGCGGGCGAGGCCCCCGACCCCGGCCTCTGCACGCTCGCGCTGCTCTCCGCCACGGCCGGAGACCCGGCGGGCTGCGAGGGCTCCGAACGCAGCGGCGACGAAGGCCCGCGCCTGCTGCCCGACGACCGCACGGTCGCCGCCGCCACCGGCCGCGCCGCCGTCACCCTCGAAGCCGTCACCCCGGCGGGCCCCGCCCTGCCCACCGCCCGCCTCGCCGCCTCCGCACTGCCCGTCGCGTCCCTCTTCTCGCGCCGGCTCCGCTGGTCCCTGAGCGGCGCCGCCGCCGCGGTCCTCGCGCTGGCCCTCGCCTCCACCCTCACCACCGGCGACCACCCGCTGCACGCCGCCTATCTGACGCTCCTGGACATCTTCGCCATCGGGGACCCGGCCGTCGGTGAGCCGACCAGCCGTCAGGTGCTCCAGATCCTCGCCGGGTTCGTCGGACTGCTCCTGCTGCCGGTGATCGTCGCCGCCCTCCTCGAAGGCCTCGGCACCTTCCGTACAGCGACCACTCTGCGCCGCCCGCCCCGAGGGCTCTCCGGCCATGTCGTCCTCCTCGGCCTCGGCAAGGTCGGCACGCGGGTCCTCGCCCGGCTGCGCAGACTGAACATCCCCGTGGTGTGCGTCGAGTCCGACCCGGAGGCCCGGGGCATCGCCGTCGCCCGCCGGCTGCGCGTCCCCACCGTCATCGGTGACGTCACGGAGGAGGGCGTCCTGGAGGCCGCCCGCATCCACCGGGCCCACGCGCTGCTCGCCCTCACCAGCGTCGACATCACCAACCTGGAGGCGGCGCTGTCGGCCCGCGCCGTCACCCCTGACCTCCGGGTGGTCCTGCGGCTGTACGACGACGACTTCGCGACCGCTGTCTTCCGCACCCTGCGCACCGCCCACCCCGGGGCCCTGACGCGCAGCCGCAGCGTCTCCCACCTCGCGGCCCCCGCCTTCGCGGGCGCCATGCTGGGCCGCCGGGTGCTGGGCGCGATCCCCGTCGAGCGCCGGGTCCTCCTCTTCGCCGCCGTGGACGTCGCGGACCATCCGCTGCTCGACGGCCTGACCGTGGCGGAGGCCTTCCGCGCGGGATCCTGGCGGGTCATCGCCCTGGACGGGTCGGGACCGGCGTCCGGAGCCCCGACCGGCCCGGGCGGCGCGGGCGCCCGTACGGGAGTGGCTTCGCGTACGGGAGCGGGCGTGCGTACGGGGTCGGCCTCGGGCTCGGGCGCCCCGGACCGGCGCCAGGGCTGGCGTCTGGACCCCGAGCGGGTCCTCGGCCCATGTGACCGGGTCGTCGTGGCCGCGACCCGCCGGGGCCTGGCCGAACTCCTCGGACGGGGCGGGCCGGACGGCCGTACGGGCGAGGAGGGAACCGTGGGAAACGCGGCGCGGTCCGACCGGGGCCGACCGTAGGATCTGACCGCTCGAACGCCCCATCGACGGCTCCACCACCCCCGCGCGACCGCGCCGCCGTGACCGTCCTGCCGCACATGCTCGACCGCTCGGCCACCCCACGACGACCGCCCCGGCCCCGTACCCCTCAGTCAGGAGTTCCTCCGTGAGCACACCGCACAGCGCCGCCTCCGACCGGTCCCCGTACCGGCTGGACCCGGCGGGCGGCTGCCCGCACGCCGACAACGCCCGGCTGCTCGCCGAGGGCGCCGTCGCCCCGGTGGTCCTGCCCGGCGGGATCGAGGGCATGGCGGTACTCGGCCATGACGCCCTCCGCGACTTCCTCTCCCATCCCGAGGTCGCCAAGGGCCCCCAGCACTTCACGGCCCTCGCCGAGGGCCGGATACCCGAGGGCTGGCCCCTGCGTACCTTCGCCACCGTGCCGGGCATGACGACGGCGGACGGCGCCGACCACCGCCGGCTGCGGGCCCTGGTCAGCAGTGCCTTCACCGCCCGCCGGGTCGACGAACTCCGCCCCCGCGTCGAGGCCGTCACCGCCGCACTGCTCGACGGACTCGCCGAGGCCGCCGAAGCCGGCGACGGCGTCGCCGACCTGCGCCGGAACTACGCGCTGCCGCTGCCGCTCGGCGTCATCTGCGAACTCCTCGGCGTCGACCCGGCCCATCAGGACCGACTGCACCGGCTCTCCAGCCTGGTCGTCGCCACCGACACCGAGCCCGCACGCGCCGTCGCCGCCAACCGGGAATTGGTCGAACTCCTCGCCGCCATCGCCACCGAGAAGGCCGCCGCCCCCGGCGACGACCTCACGAGCGCCCTCATCGCCGCCCGCGACGAGGGCGGCGACCGGCTCAGCCAGCCCGAGTTGATCGGCACCCTGCTCCTGATGATCATCGCGGGGCACGAGACCACCCTGAACCTGGTCACCAACGCGGTCCGGGCGCTCTGCGCCCACCGCGACCAGCTCGCCCTGGTCCAGGAGGGCCGGGCCGACTGGGCGGACGTGGTGGAGGAGACCCTCCGCTGGGACAGCCCGGTCAGCTACTTCCCGTTCCGCTACCCCACCCGGGACCTGACGGTCGACGGCACGCTGATCCCCCGGGGCACTCCCGTCCTGGCCGGATACTCGGCGGCCGGCCGGGACACCGGGGCCCACGGCCCCGACGCCGACCGCTTCGACCTCACCCGTACGACGACGGCGAAGCACCTCTCACTGGGCCACGGGCCCCACTACTGCCTGGGCGCCCCGCTCGCCCGCCTTGAGGCGACCGTCGCCCTGGAGGCGCTCTTCACCCGCTTCCCGGACGTGGACCTCGCCGTCCCGGAGCCCGAGCTGACCCGCCACTCCGGTTTCGTGGGCAACAGCGTCCGGGCCCTCCCCGTCCGGCTCGGCCGCTGACGGACCGCGCGGGGCCCGCCGGTTCATCCGGCGCGGCCCCATGCGGTCGAGGGGGAGTCCCGCAGGGACGAGACCAGCCTCAGCAGCCGGTCCTCGTTCCCCGCGAGGCCCGCCGCCCGGAGCGCCTCGTCCGCCTCGGCCATCGGACGGGTGAGCATCACCCCGGCGTACGGGGCGAGCTGGGGGTCGGTCAGCACGGCCCGGGTGGATTCGAGCAGCCGCAGGTACGCCTGGGCCGCCTGGCGTTCGATGGTGGTGATCGTGGTCATTGTCGGGCTCCCTCTCGACAGTTCGGCGCTCACCACCCTCTCGTACGGGTCTGACAACGGCGCTCAGCCCCGGTCGCCGGGCGGTTCCGCCAGCCGCTCCACCAGCCGTTCCAGGAACACCCGCTGCCCCTCGACGAGCAGCGGAGCGGCCACCTCCGGGGCGAACCAGCCCACCCGGTCGATCTCCGGGAACTCGCCCCGGACACCGGACCGGGGCGGCCATTCCATGGTGAAGGTGCCCGGCACGACGGCGGTCGGATCGAGGGTCCCCTCGACGGCCCAGACAGTGACGAGCTTCCCGCCGCGCTGACGGGACTCGCCGAGCTCCAGCCACGCGCCCTCGGGCGCGGGAAGGCCCAGTTCCTCCTGGAACTCGCGGCGCGCGGCGGCCTCCGGCGTCTCGTCCGCCGTGTACTCGCCCTTGGGGATCGACCAGGCCGCCTGCTCGCGGGACGCCCAGAGGGGCCCGCCCATGTGACCGATGAGCACCTCGACGTCCCCGCCCGTCGTACGGCGGAAGACCAGGAGACCCGCGCTGCGTTTGTCCGACATGGACCCAGTCTGACCGAAGGACCACCCTCGGAGCCCGGCCCCGCTCCGTCGCGCCCCACTCCGTCGGGCCCCGCACCGGAGTCAGCGTTGGACACTGGACACCGGACGCGGTCGTCGCCAGGTCGCCCCCGCATCGCCGCCCCGTCTCACTCCTCCGCGCGGACCACCACCGGGCCGCCCGCGAGGTCCACGCCGCTCGTCCAGCGGGACGGGAGCCGCACCGACCGCCAGGGGGTGAGTGTGCCGTCCAGCCGCTCCCGTCGCAGCACGGCACCGTCCTGGCCGACGGTCAGGAGGGGGCGTACGAGCCGCCGCTCGGGCCGTACCAGAAGGGGCGCGGGCACCGGGCCGAGGAGCCCGGGTGTCACCCACCGCAGGGGACCGGCCGTCTCGACCGGTACGCCGCGGTCGGGCCAGGGCCGTCCGTCGAGCAGGGCGAGCACGGCGTCCGCCGCCGCACGGCCCTCGGCGGCGGCCACCGGTGCCGGTTCCCCGCCGTGCAGCAGGTTGCCGACCGCGAACACCCCGGGCTCGGCGGTCCGGAAGGCCACGTCCGTCGCCGGTCCCCGGGTGCCGGGGACGAGCGGGAGCCCGCAGGCGCGGGCGAGTTCGTGGTCCGGGATCCAGTCGCCGGTGAAGACCACGGTGTCGCAGCGCAGGGTGGCCGTGCGGCCGTCCCCGGCCCGCACCGTGGCCCCGGTGAGCCGGCCGCGGCCGTGGAGTTCCGTCACGGCCGTGTCCACGAGCACCGGGACGTGCCCGAACGCGGCCCGGCGCACCCGGCCTTCGGCGACGACCGCCACCACCTCGACGCCGGCCGCGCGCAGCGTCCGTACGGCGTTCCGGGCCACGGGTTCGCCGCCGACGACCACCGCCCGCCTCCCGACGGGCTCCCGCCACCTCCGGGACGGGGCGGTCAGCCGCTGGAGTTCGCCGGAGGTCAGCACCCCCGCGGGCCGCGAGCCCGGCACCAGCCGTGCGCTGCGGGGACGTTCGCGGGCCCCGGTCGCGAGGACCACCGCGCGCGCCCGGACGCGTTCGAGGCCGCTGGAGGCGGTGAGGTCCAGGGTGAGCGGCCCGGCCCAGCCGGTGGCCGACACGCCGGTGCGTACGGTCGCCCCTGCCCGTAGCGCCGCCCGCACGGCGCGCCGCGTGTAGGCCGGTCCGTCCAGGGGGCCGCCCAGGGCGTCCGCGCCGAACCCGGGGCGGAGGCAGTGCCGGGGGACCCCGCCCGCCGTCCGTTCCCGCTCCAGTACCTCGACGCGGCCGGCGCCCGCCGCCGCGAGACGGGTGGCCGCCGCCAGCCCGGCGGGTCCGGCGCCCACGACGAGCACGTCCACCGTTCGGTTCACGCGGTCCCTTCCCGTACGCGCGGAGGAACGGTCTCCCGGTTCACCGGGCACCCTCCCCGTACTCCTCGAACAGCGCGCGGACCTCCGCGCCGCAGTGGTTGCCCTGGCACCGGCCGCCACGCGCGCGCGTCCTGCGGCGCAGCCCGTCGAGACCGCCCGGCGGGACGGTGGAGGTGAGGGCGGCCCGGATCTCTCCCCGGGTGACCCGCTCGCAGTGGCAGACGATGTCCCCGAACTCCGGGTCGAGGGCGATCAGCCGGGCGTCCCGGTACGGGCGGAGGAAGGCCTCGCCCAGGTTCGGCATGTGGACCCGGGCCAACGGTTGTTCGGGGCCCAGGTCGAGCCCGCAGTCGGCGAGCAGTCCGCGTACGTGCTCGGCGATGGCCAGGGAGGCGGTGAGCCCGGTGGACCGGATTCCGCCCACCGTGACGTACCGGAGTGCGGGGTGGGCCGCGATCCGGTAGTCCTCCTGACCGGTGGCGGCCCGCAGCCCGGCGTAGACCGCGGTCACCTCCTCGTCGAGCAGGGCGGGCAGGATCCGGCCGCCCTGCTCGCGGAGGCCGGCGAGCCCTTCCGCCGTGGTGCCGGTGGCGGTCTTGTCGGTGAGGTCCTCGGCCGTGGGGCCGAGCATGACGTTGCCGTACACGGTCGGCGCGACGAGGACCCCCTTGCCGAGCGGCCCGGGCACGGGGAGCAGGATGTGCCGTACGAGGTCGCGGGCGAACTTGTCGAAGACGAGGAGCTGGCCCCGGCGCGGGGTGACGGTGAAGTCCTCGCGGCCGACGAGCGCGTCGAACGCGTCGGCGTGCAGCCCGCAGGCGTTGACGAGGTGACGCGCCCGCAGCACCCCGCGCCGGGTGACGAGCCGGTGGAAGGGATCGCCCGGACGGACCTTCTCCACCCGGCAGTCGAGATGCAGGTCCACCCCGGAGCGGACGGCCTGGGTCGCGTAGGCGAGGGTGGTCGTCCATGGGCAGATCACCGCCTCGCCCGGCACTTCGAGCGCGGCGAGCGCGCCGGGCCCCAGATGGGGTTCCCGCGGCTGGAGTTCGGCGGCGGTGAGCATGCGGGTGGAGTGATGCCCGTTGCGTGCGGCCTTCTCGGCGAGGCGGGGGAGGGCGGCGCGCTGCTGCTCGTCCCAGGCGACGAGCAGGGCGCCCACCGGTTCCACGGGAATGCCGGTCTCCCGTGCGTACGCGGAGAGCAGCCGGTGTCCCTCGCGGACGAGGCGGGCCTCCAGGGTGCCGGGGGTGGCGTCGAATCCGGTGTGCAGGATAGCGGTGTTGGCCTTCGACGTACCGTCGCCGACGTCGTTCGCCGCATCCACGAGCGCGACCCTCAGCGGGTGGCGGGCCAGCGTTCGCGCGACGGCGGAGCCGATGACGCCCGCGCCGACGACCACCACGTCGTACTCTGCCCCCGGACCCACCGGGAGAGGACCCGAACGGCTGACGCTCATCCGGCCCCACCGGAACTCGAGCCGTCCGCCACCCCACCGGCCCCCGTCCGGTCCACCACCGCCGACACCTCCGCCCGGAACCGCGCGAGGCGCACCTCCGCCTCGTCGGCCGAGATCCGGGGCTCGTACACGGCCGAGGGCTTCCACTCGGGTACGGCCTCACGGAGCGTGAGGCCCGGTTCGTGGCCCAGCCGGGCCACCGCGCCCACCCCCAGCGCCGTCGCGTCGGGCGAGGAGGAGACCTCGACGGGGAGTTGCAGCAGATCGGCCTGGGCCTGCATGAGCAGGGCCGACCGGGTGAGCCCGCCGTCGGCGCGCAGCGAGGTGAGCGGCGCGCCCCGGTCCGTGGCGACGGCCGTGGCGAGGTCCACCACCTGGGCGGCGATGCCCTCGCACAGGGCGCGGACGAGATGGCCCCGGGTGGTGTCCAGGCCGAGGCCGCCGATCGAGCCGCGCACGTCTCCCCGCCACCAGGGCGCGGCGAGCCCGGCGAGCGCCGGCACGAAGGTGACCCCGCCGGAGTCGGGCTCCCCGCCGCCGACGGTGTCGATGTCCTCCGCCCCGGCGATGACGCCGAGGTCGGTGAGCCACCGTACGGCCGAGGCGACCGTGTACACCTGCCCGTCGAGACAGTGGGCGACCCGGTCGCGCAGCCTCCAGGCGACGCAGCCGACGAGTCCCGAGGTCGCGCGGTGGGGCTCGGGGCCGGTCTGCGCGAGGAGGAAGGCGCCCGTGCCGTAGGTGCACTTGGCTGCGGCGGGGTCGTCGGCGCTCTGCGCGAGCAGTGCCGCCTGCTGGTCGACCAGGAGGCCGGTGAGGGGGAGCGGCGGGCCGAAGGCGTGCGTGGTGCCGACCGGGGTGTCGCAGTCCACGACGTGGGGGAGCCGTTCGCCGCCCAGGCCGTAGAGACCGAGCGCGGTCCCCGACCACGCGACCGTGTCCAGGTCGAGGAGTCCGGTCCGTCCCGCGGTGGCCGCGTCGGTGACGAAGGCGCCCGTGAGCCGGTGGACGAGCCAGGCGTCGCTGGTGGTGACCACGCCCGCGCCGGTGGCGTGGCGGCGGATCCAGGCCATCTTGGGAGCGGCGAAGTACGGGTCCACCGGAAGCCCGGTGATCTGCCTCAACTGTGCTGCGTGGGAGTCGAGTTCGGTGCAGATCGGGACCGCCCTGCGGTCCTGCCAGACGAGCGCGTCCGTGAGCGGTTCGCCGGTGGCCGGATCCCAGGCGAGGACGGTCTCGCCCTGGTTGGCGAGGCCGACGGCCACGACCGGGGTGCCCGCCGCGGCGAGCGCGGCGCGCCCCGCGGTGACCACGGAGTCGTACAGCTCACGCGGGTCGGCCTCGACCAGGCCTCCCGGCAGATAGCGGGGCCGTACCGGGGCCGTGCCGCTGCCGATGACTCCGCGCTCGGGGCAGAGGACGAGCGCCTTGGTGCCCGAGGTGCCCTGGTCGACGGCGAGTACCGGGCCGCCCGTCATCGTGCCGCTCCTGTCGCCGTGGTCGCTCGGTGATCATCCGGTCACCGAAAAGGGTCAGGGTGCCGTCGTGACGGGTCTTCGTCAAGCCCTGGCGCGGGACCCCGTCAGGTTCCAGCGACCTACCTGACGGTAAGTCAAAATCAGTCGTTGGCCTAATAGTTACTGTCCCGAAAGAAAGTGGACCGGTCGAGTCCAGAGCCCTCTATAGTGATCGCCGATCAACGGCCGGGACGCCCGCCGGGGGACTGACCACCCCCTCCATCCACCGAGGACCCATGTCATCCACACGACCACCCACCCCCTGATGGCCGGACACGGCTTCCGCCCCGTCTACCATCCCGCGGGCCACGACCACGCCCTGCGCAACGTCCTCCAGGACTTACGCACCGGCCGCTGGGTGGCCATGGCCCGGCTCCTCGACGAGACCTCGGACTGGGACGGCTGGACCCGCCGCACCCAGGTCCTCGCCGCCGTCGCCGCCGGCACCGACGTCGTCCACATCTGGCGCGCCGAACAGCCCGACAGCCAGGCCGCCGCCGTGATGCACAGCCGCGTCAGCGTGGAGCGCGCCGTACGCGCCCACCGCGCCGGCCACCCCCGGACCCGGGAACTCTGGCAGGAGGCCTGGACCGCCTGCCGCGACGCCGCGGACCGGTCCCCCGAGGACCCCGTGCCATGGGTGGGCCTGATCGCCCTCGCCGCTCTCGACGGGCGCCAGCGCATGGCCGAGCACCGGCTCACCCCGCCCGCCCCGATGCTGCCGCCCGGACCCTGGGGCCTGCTGGCGGAGGCGGAGAAGCGCGACCCGCACAACCGCGAGGCGCACCACCGCATGCTCCAGTTCGTCTACGCCCGGCGCCCGGGGCCGCTCGCCGAGGCCGTCAACTACTCCCACTGGGCGGCCTCCTCGGCTCCCGTCGGCTCCGCCCTGCACGCCCTCCCGCTCTACGTACGGGTGGAGCGCTACCGGCGCGAGCGCGGCCAGGAGCGCGCCCTCGACCTCCACTGGGTGGCCGAGGACGCCGTACGCGACGCCTGCCGCGCCCTGGACACCTGGTTCCTCTTCACCGCCACCGACGACGCCTCGCTGCTCGACCTCAACCATCTCGCGCACGCCCTCTACGGGGCCCTCCGCTTCGCCGACGCCGCCCGCGTCTTCGAGGCGCTCGGCCCGTACTACACCACCCTGCCGTGGGCGTACCGGACACCTGATCCGGACGACCGCGCCCTGGCCGAAGAGGTCTTCCTGCGCGCCCGAGCCCGCTGCCTCGGCGGCTGACGACCTCCCCGGCCCCACCAGCCCGCCCCACGTGCCTCTCCCGCCCCGCCCCGTGCGCCCCACCCGCCCCACCCGTCCCGCTCCGTACGCCCGATCCCCACCCCGTCCCGTCCCCGGAGGAACCCCGCCCATGTCCCGCGCCGACGCATCCGCCGACCCGATACGCACACCACCGCCCGCCCAGGACGAGGAGGCGAGACTGAGAGAGCTGGGCTACCAGCCCGTGCTCGCCCGCCGCATGGGCGGCTTCGGCAACTTCGCGATCAGCTTCTCGGTCATCTCCGTCCTCTCCGGCTGCATGACCCTCTACGGCTTCGGCATGGGCACCGGCGGCCCCGCCGTCATGCTCTGGGGCTGGGCCGGCGTCGGACTGTTCGTGCTGTGCGTCGGCCTCGCCCTCGCCGAGGTCACCAGTGCCTACCCGACCTCCGGCGCCCTCTACTACATGGCCGACCGGCTCGGCGGCCGTCGCTGGGGCTGGTACACCGGTTGGCTGAATCTGCTCGGTCTGCTCGGTGCCATCGCCGGCATCGACTACGGCGCCGCCCTCTTCACCGGAGCGTTCCTCAACCTCCAGTGGGGCTTCGAGCCCACCGCGGGATCCACCTTCCTGATCTTCCTGGCGATCCTGCTGCTCCACGCCGTCCTGAACCTCTTCGGCGTCCGCCTGGTCAGCGTGCTCAACTCGATCAGTGTCTGGTGGCACCTGGCCGGTGTGGCGATCATCGTCGGCGCCCTCGCGTTCGTCCCCGACCGGCACCAGTCCGTCGAGTTCGTCTTCACCGAGTTCGTCAACGACACCGGATGGGCCAACCCGTTCTACGTCGCCGCGATCGGTCTGCTCCTCGCCCAGTACACCTTCTCCGGCTACGACGCCTCGGCCCACCTCTCCGAGGAGACCTCCAACGCCTCCGTCACCGCCGCCAAGGGCATCGTGCGGGCCATCTGGGTCTCCTGGATCGCCGGATTCGCCCTCCTCGCCGGGCTGAGCTTCGCCATCCAGGACTACGCCGCCACGCAGAACAGCGCCACCGGGGTCCCGCCCGCCCAGATCCTCCTGGACGCGCTCGGCTCCGGCGGCGCCACCGCCCTGCTCCTCGTCGTGATCGTCGCCCAGCTCTTCTGCGGCAACGCCGAGGTCGCCGCCGCCAGCCGGATGGTCTTCGCCTTCAGCCGTGACAACGCGCTTCCCGGCTCCGCGATCTGGCGGAAGGTCAGCGGACGCACCCAGACCCCGGTCCCCGCCGTCTGGCTGGCGGTGGGCATCGCCGCGCTGCTCGCCGTGCCCTCGCTGTACTCGGCCACCGCCTACGGCGCCGTCACCGCGATCAACGTCATCGGCATCACGCCCGCCTACGCCATCCCGATCTACCTGCGACTGCGCGCCGGGAACCGGTTCACCCCCGGCCCGTGGAGCCTGGGCCGCTGGAGCAAGCCGATCGGCTGGACCGCCGTCGTCTGGGTGGCGCTGGTGACCGTGCTGTTCTGCCTGCCTCAGAAGTCCCCGGTGACGGTCGACACCATGAACTACGCCGTGATCGCGCTGGCCGTCGTCCTCGTCCTCGCCAGCGTGTGGTGGTACGTCGCCCGCCGCTCGTACGGCACCCCGACGGCGTACGGCAATGCCCGCGAGGAGGCGGAGATCGCCGAGGGCATCGTCTGACGCCGGATCCGGCTCCTGTCCCCTTACCGGACAGGAACCGGAGACGCCGTCAGGCGCTGAACTCGTACGTCCAGGCCGCCGACCGGGCCGAGAAGTCGATGTCCGTGATCTCCAGGGCGTGGCCGTGCTGGTCGCTCACCACCCGGTGGACGACCAGCCGGGCCGCGCCGCCGGCCGTCGTCGTGGTCGGTCCCGGCGGCACGCCGACCGACTCCCGGTGGGTGATCCGCAGCCCCGCCTGGTGCATCCAGTGGTAGAGCAGCCGCAGGTCCGGCTGCTGACGGCAGTCCCGCCCCCGCCGGTAGCGCGACAGCTGCGGGATCTCGGCCAGCGCGGGCCGGGAGAACCACGACACCGCTCGCTGGAGCGCGGCGCCCCGCGGTCCGAGCACCGTGTGCCGGTGCACGAGGGTCGGTTCGCCCGGGGCGAGCAGGAGACGCGGCGCCAGCGGAGCGGGCGGCGGCTCCCAGACGAGGGAGGCCCGGACCAGCGCCTCCGCCGCGCGCGGGCCGCCGGGGAAGGTCGGCCGGCCGGCTGTCAGGACCGGGACGAAGGGCTCGCCCCCGGTTCTCGCCGCCTCGGCCGGGGCGGCGAACGTGCCGCGCCGGTCGGTGACCACCAGCCGTTCGTCCCGAAGGAGTTGGAGTGCGCTGCGCACGGTCTGCCGGTTGACGTGGTAGCACTGGGACAGGGATCGTTCCGAAGGGAGCCGGCTGCCGGGGGAGATACGCCGGTCGGCGAGGTCCTCGCGCAGTGCCGCGGCGACCCGGAGATAGAGCGGCGCGTCCGCCGCCGCCTCGGAATCGGGCTCGGCCATGATCAATCCCTCTCTTCGCTCAGCGTGACCGCATGGGTCGGGTAGGTGATCAATTCCTATCATTGGTCTAAACCATTTAGCTAGGCCGGTCCGGCAGAGTGGCCGAAACGGTCGTGGCCGCTTGTAATGAGGGGGCAGGTGACGGGTACCGGACCGCGTCGGCGGGAAAGGCGGGTGAGGCCGGATGACGACACCGTCGGAGCGCGCCGCGCGGGGCAAGGCGGCCCGCAAGAGGCTTCCCCGGTCCTCCCACGGCCGCTGGATACCCAGCTCCCAGCGCCCCGACCCCATCGACGTCCTGGAACGCCAGTCACTCGACCGGCTCCCCGACCTCGTCCCCCTCCGGTACGCCCGGATGGTGGCCTCCCCCTTCGCCTTCCTGCGCGGCGCCGCCGCCGTCATGGCCGCCGACCTCGCCGCCCAGCGCCACACCGGACTCACCGTCCAGCTCTGCGGCGACGCCCACCTCCTGAACTTCGGGGTGTACGCCTCACCCGAACGGGCGCTCCTCTTCGACGTCAACGACTTCGACGAGACGCTCCCCGGGCCCTTCGAATGGGATGTGAAGCGGCTCGCCGCCAGTGTCACCGCCGCCGCCCTCCAGAACGGCAGCACCAAGGCCAAGGCCCACCGCGCCGCCCTCGTCGTCACCGAGTCGTACCGCACCCAGATGCGGCACCTCGCCGGCCTCGGCGAACTCGCCGTGTGGTACGAGCGCATCGCCGCCGACGACCTCGTCCCGCTCGTCCGCCGCGGCGACCGCGCCCGATTCACCGACCGGCTCGCCCGCGCCCGTCGCCGCACCAGCCTCCAGGCCCTCGGCAAGCTCACCGAGACCGACGCGACCGGCGCCCGGCACATCGTCGACGACCCGCCGCTCCTCGAACGGACCACGGACATCGACCGGGTCACCATCGGCAAGATCTTCAGCGACTACCGCAGCTCCCTCGCCGAGGAGCGCCGCGTCCTGCTCGACCGTTACCGCTTCCGCGACGCCGCCCGCAAGGTCGTCGGCGTCGGCAGCGTCGGCACCCGCTGCTTCGTCATCCTCCTCGAAGGGCGCGACGAGGGGGATCCGCTCATCCTCCAGATCAAGGAGGCGGGACCCTCCGTCCTGGAGCCGTACCTGGCGCCGAGCGCCTACTCCCATCAGGGGCGCCGCGTCGTGTCCGGCCAGCGTCTGACCCAGGCCGCCAGCGACATCTTCCTCGGCTGGATGACCGGACCCGAGCAACGGCACTTCTACTGGCGCCAGCTGCGCGACATGAAGGGCTCGGCCGAGGTCGAGACCATGTCCCCGGCGCTGCTGCGGGAGTACGCACGGCTCTGCGGCCGGGCCCTGGCCCGCGCGCACGCCCGCTCCGGCGACCGCATCGCCATCGCGTCCTACCTCGGTGGGTCCGATGTCTTCGACCGGGCGATCGCCGACTTCGCGCTCGCCTACGCGGGCCAGAACGCCGACGACTACGCGGCGCTCGGCGCGGCGATAGCGGCGGGGATGGTGACGGCGGCGCCGGGGACGTGACGGGGACGGCGGGGACGGACGGCGCGGCCTCCGCCGGCAACCCGCCCACCCCCAATGCCTACCCCTACGCCTCACCCCTCGCGGCGCAGAGGTGGCTCCATCGGTGTCTCGGCCACCGGCCCGAAGAGCACAGCCCGGGCGACCGAGGGGGCGAAGACGCCGGTCAGCGAGGCGGTCAGGTTCAGCGCCGCGCGGAAGGGCGTGCCCACGACGGGATCGCCGGGGGACCGCGCCTGCACCCGGCGCAGGTACCAGCCGACGACCTTGTCCAGCGGAGCCGGCTTCAGGGCGTCGCCGGTCGCGCCGGGCATCTTCTTGTCGGCTCCGGCCGAGATGTCCCAGGCCGGCTTCGAGGCGTCGAGCAGTGCGCGCTGCACCACGCGGGTGGTCGGGGTGCGCCTGGGGTCGGCGAGCGCCCGGCGGAGCGCGACGGCGCTGAGCGCGGCGACGGCCATGCCCTGTCCGTAGATGGGATTGAAGGCGCACAGGGCGTCGCCGGTGGCGAGGAATCCGGCCGGACGGCGGCCCGGACGGTCGTAGCGGCGACGGATGTTGGCGGTCCGGCGGAAGCCGTACACGGGGGACTCCGGCTCGGCCCGGGCGAGCCAGTCGCTGATCACCGGGTGCGGGAGCCGCTTCGCGTACTCCTCGAACGCGCCCTCCTCGCTGGGGGGTTCGTCGCCGCGCAGCCCGGAGAGGGTGACGAGATGGCGCCCGTCGCCGACGGGCAGGACGACTCCGCCGTACACCTGGGTGGGGTTGGGGATGATGAAGTAGCCGCGCGCGTCGGTGTCGGTGTCCTGTGCGGAGGCTCGGTAGACGCGGGTGCCGTACGCCAGACCGGTGTCGAGGGTCTCCTCGTGCGGGGCCTCGGCGCCGATGCCGGCCAGCCAGTCGGCGGCCTTCGTCGACCTCCCGGAGGCGTCGACGACCAGATCGGCGGTGAGGGTACGGGTCTGCTTGTCGGCCCCCGCGCCGCGCTCCCGCAGCCGTACGCCGCGCACGCGCGCGGAGTCGCCGGCGAGGCCCACGGTCTCGGTGCCGTCGACGAGCTCGATCCGGGGATCGGCGAGCACCCGCTGCCGCACCAGCCACTCCAGCTGAGGGCGGGGACCGGTGTAGAAGTGCGTGGTCGCGGGCGTGCGCCGCAACCACTGGCCGTTCTGCCACTGGACCATGTCCTCGGGGACGCCCACCTTGGGCGCGCCGAGCTCCCGCAGCTCATCCATGAAGCCGGGCAGCAGTTCGTCGAGCGCCTGCTGCCCGCCGGCGATGAGCACATGCAGATGCCGCCCCTGCGGAACGCCGGGCCGCGCCTCCGGTCCCTCGGGGAAGCGGTCGCGCTCGACGACCGTCACCTTCTCCGCGTGCTCGGCCAGCACCCGAGCGGCCAGCATCCCGGCGAGACTTCCCCCGATGACCACCGCGTGACGCGTCACCCGGCTCCCCAAGCCGTCGTCCATACCCGCCCTTTCGCGTAGTGGAACTCCAACGCCCCAGTATCCACAAGGGCACCCGCCAAGGCCCGCCACCGCCGCGCGGTTCCGGCCGCCGGGGTGCACGGCCTAGGGTGACGCACATGGCATGCGAACGTTCGAGCGGCCCCGCGGGCTTCGGGTAGCCCGCCAGGACATCCCTGGCGGTGCCCACCGAGGAGTCCCATGGCACGCACCGCACACCACATCCCCGGCTCACGCCGCCGGCCCGCGAACGGGGCTGCACCGGGGGACCCTTGGCGTTCCCTCGTCCTGCGCGATCTCCGCTACAGCGCCGTCTGCCTCGCCGAGGCGGCCCGAGAGCCCGGACGCCCCGCCCCCGGGCGATCCGCCGCGCCGTGGCCTTCCACCGATGGCCCCGCTTCAACCGGGACACCGGCGTGGCGGACTGGTCGGCCCGGGAAGAACGCCGGGCGCGCCAGTGCCTGAGCCACGGGACGGGCGCTCTTCTGCGCGAGCTGAACACTTCCGGCGGAATCCTCGACCCGGAGGCCGCCGACACCATCGACATCCCTCCCGCACGCCATCGGCGCTCCTCGCTCTGGCTCGCCTAGCGAAGCCCCGGGGTTCGAGGCCCGACGACGGCTTCCCGAGCGGCGCGGTGAGGATCGCGTGCGGGAGCGTCACCCTGGCGGGTTCTGCCGTCGACGCTCAGGGGGCAACGACCAAGACGGCCTTCCAGGACTCAGGACTGTAGCTACCTCGGCGACCACCTCTGCCGACGCCGCATGCTCTACCACTCGGCGATGCGCATGATGGCCACCTTCCGTGTCCGGTGACATCGGGGGGCGCCGATTCGGTCAGCGGCCCGCGAGGAGCGCCGCGGCCACCGCCGTCCCGAGTGCGGCGGTGATCCCGGCCAGGGCCCAGGCAACCCACACCCGCCCTGGCCGGGTGGACGCGGCTGCTCGCGGCGTGTGGCGCAGCGCCGCCCAGCGTCGGTCTTCTTCGCGCTGTTCGCGTGCGTACTGAGCCCGGCCGCAGATGATCAGGGCTCCGGACACCGCCGCTCCCACCCCCACCACGACGCCTATGAGCGCCCAGTGCGCCGACGTCAGCAGCAGGGGGACGACGAGCGCCGCGGCAGCCCAGCCGGTGAGGCAGGCCACGGCCGCCGTTCGGAGGGATGCGGGGCGGTCTGCCCCGGCGCGGATGTCAGTGATCGCGGGGATGTACCAGACGCACCCGGAGGCGGTCGCGGCCCCGATGCCCAGGGCGAGGACGGCCGCGGTCATCGGTGGCTCACCGCCTCGTCCGGCTTGTTCTGGAGGCGGTCGAGGGTGGCGATCTCCGGGTGGTGCAGGTCGAAGGCCGGGGATTCGGAGCGGATCCGCGGCAGGGCGACGAAGTTGTGCCGCGGCGGCGGGCAGGAGGTGGCCCACTCCAGCGAACGGCCGTAGCCCCACGGGTCGTCGACCTCGACCTTCCTGCCGTATCGGGCGGTCTTCCAGACGTTGTAGAAGAACGGCAGGAAGGCGAGACCAAGGAGGAAGGAACCGATGGTGGAGACCGTGTTCAGGGCGGTGAAGCCATCGGCGTCGAGGTAGTCCGCGTACCGGCGCGGCATTCCCTCGGCACCCAGCCAGTGCTGGACGAGGAAGGTGGCGTGGAAGCCCACCGTGAGGGTCCAGAAGGTGATCTTGCCCAGCCGTTCGTCGAGCATCTTTCCCGTGAACTTCGGCCACCAGAAATGGAAGCCGGCGAACATCGCGTACACGACCGTGCCGAACAGCGTGTAATGGAAGTGCGCGACGACGAAGTACGAGTCGGAGACGTGGAAGTCCATCGGGGGCGAGGCCAGGATGACGCCGGTCAGACCACCGAAGGTGAAGGTCATGAGAAAGCCGGTGGCCCAGAGCATCGGTGTCTCGAAGGACAGTGAGCCCTTCCACATCGTTCCGATCCAGTTGAAGAACTTCACGCCCGTCGGTACGGCGATGAGGAACGTCATGAAGGAGAAGAACGGCAGGAGCACGCCACCGGTGACGTACATGTGGTGCGCCCACACGGTCACGGACAGACCGGCGATCGCGATGGTCGCGGCCACCAGACCGATGTAACCGAACATCGGCTTGCGGCTGAAGACCGGGATGACCTCGGAGATGATGCCGAAGAACGGCAGGGCCAGAATGTAGACCTCGGGGTGGCCGAAGAACCAGAAGAGGTGCTGCCACAGCAGCGCGCCGCCGTTCGCCGCGTCGAAGACGTGAGAGCCGAACTTCCGGTCGCATTCGAGGGCGAAGAGCGCCGCGGCGAGAACCGGGAAGACCATCAGCACGAGCAAGGACGTGAGCAGCACGTTCCAGGTGAAGATCGGCATGCGGAACATCGTCATCCCGGGGGCGCGCATGCAGAGGATCGTGGTGATGAAGTTGACCGCGCCCGCGATCGACCCGAAACCGGAGAGTGCGACGCCCATGATCCACAGGTCGGCGCCCAGGCCGGGAGAGTGGATGGCGTCGGAGAGCGGCGCGTAGAGGAACCAGCCGAAGTCCGCGGCCCCGCCGGGGGTGAGGAAGCCGCCGGCGGCGATCAGCGAGCCGAAGAGGTAGAGCCAGTAGGCCAGCATGTTCAGCCGGGGGAAGGCCACGTCGGGCGCGCCGATCTGCAGCGGCGTGATCCAGTTCGCGAAGCCGGTGAAGAGCGGCATGGCGAAGAGCAGCAGCATGATCGAGCCGTGCATGGTGAACGCCTGGTTGAACTGCTCGTTCGACATGATCTGCGTGCCGGGGCGCGCCAGCTCGGCGCGCATCATCAGGGCCATGACACCCCCGATGACGAAGAAGAACAGCGCGGAACAGAGATAGAGCGTCCCGATCTGCTTGTGATCGGTCGTCGTCAGCCATGACACCCACGTGGGCCGTCCGCTGCCCTCGCCGGTCGGCGCAAGGAGCGACGGCTCACTGGACTTCACCTGAATACTGCGTGCCTCGTCCACCGGACGGCGACCTCCAACTTCCGCTCGCGTTTCGAACGGCTGGGAAGGACCGTGTACGGGGGATGCCTCGGCCCTTCCCGGCCGCCCGCCCATGCTCATGGCCGGCTCCCGCACCCGGGCAGGGCCCAGCGGTCCCCGGAGCAGGCGCCGTGGCAGGGCCGAACGGCCCCGGCCGTTCGCGCTCCCGCCGCCCCTCGTAGGCTGCGACGGTCCCCCGGGGGGACACCTCCTGGTCGGCCCGCCGCCGTCCGGACCTTCCCCACACGAGACGAGAGCAGACGGCAGACATGTCCGACACCACACCGAGGCCGCATCCGCCCTGGCCCCGGCTCGACGTCCCCGAGCGGATCCATGGCCTGCTCGCCGCGGTCATGGACCTCGGCCGCGACCTCGAACTCCCGCAGGTGCTGCGGAGCATCGTCGAGGCCGCGGTCAGTCTCACCGACGCCCGGTACGGGGCGCTCGGCGTGGTCGACGACCGGCAGAAGCTGTCGCAGTTCCTGCCGGTGGGCATGGCCGAGGACCTGGTCGCGCGGATCGGCACGGCGCCATGCGGGCATGGCATCCTCGGCGAGCTGATCCACAACCCGATGCCGCTGCGGCTCGACGACCTCACCCGGCATCCCAACAGCTTCGGGTTCCCGGCGCATCACCCGCCGATGCGGACGTTCCTCGGGGCACCGATCCGGGTCCGCGACGAGGTCTTCGGCAACATCTACCTGACCGAGAAGCGGAGTGGCGGAGCGTTCGACGCCGACGACGAGGCGGTCCTCACCACACTGTCGACGGCGGCGGGCGTGGCCATCGACAACGCCCGGCTCTACCACGACAGCCAGCGCCGGGAGCGCCGCCTCGAAGCGCTCGGCGAGATCACCCGCGAGCTGCTCGCCGGCACGGACACGGACGTGGTCCTCCAGCTCATCACCCAGCGCGCCATGGAGGTCGCCGACGCCGACCAGGCCGCGATCCTGCTCCCGACCGGTTCGGGTGTCGAGCTGTCGGTCCGGGTGACGTACGGAGACTCTGCCGCGGCGGTCGATGGGGCCAGGCTCCCGGCGGCCGGCTCGCTCGCGGGTCTCGCGGCCCACACCCGGCGTGCGGTCGTGTCGGCGGACGTCCGTGCCGATCCCCGAGGCCGCGCACTCGAGGACACCGTGCCCGCCCACGGCCCGGTGGTCGCTGTGCCTCTTCCCCTCGACGACGCCGTGTGCGGGGCTCTGCGCCTCAGCCGACGCGCAGGGACGCCCACCTTCGACACCAACGAGACGCTGTTGATCAGCGGTTTCGCCGATCAGGCGGCGATCGCCCTCGAACTCGCCCGGCGGCGGGCCGAGTCCGAGGAGCTCGCCGTGCTCCACGACCGCGACCGCATCGCACGCGACCTGCACGACGTCGCGATCCAGCGGCTCTTCGCCACGGGAATGACGCTGCAGAGTGCGACCCGGACGATCGGGGACGCCGGTGCCGCGGAGCGGGTCGCGCGAGCGGTGGACGATCTCGACGCCACCATCCAGATCATCCGCTCCACGATTCTTCAGCTGCGCACGGCCGACGACGACCGCGGCGGTCCCGCACTACGCCGACGACTCGCCGAGACTGTCCAACTGGCCTCGCAGCACCTGGGGTTCATGCCCTCGCTGCGGATCTCGGGCCCGGTCGACAGTACCGTCTCCGGCGCGCTGGCCGAACACGTGCTGGCGGTGGTCGCAGAGGCACTGAGCAATACCGCACGACACGCCCGGGCGAGCCTCGCCGACGTGGAACTCTCCATCCCCGACGCGGCCGACCGACTGTTCCTGACGGTCACGGACAACGGGGTCGGCCTGGGGCGGGCCCGCCCGACCGGCGGGCTGCTCAACATGGGCTCGCGCGCGGAGCAGTGCCGGGGAAGCCTTCGTCTCGACGCGTCCGGAGAGCAGGGCACGAGGATCACCTGGAGCGCCCCGCTGTCCGCGAACTGACAGCACGCTCAACAGGGTTCACCGACCGCGTCCCGGGTCCCGGGGCGTCCCGGAGCCGTTCGGCGATCATCGCCGCCTGAAGCCGGCGCCCCACCCCCAGCTTGCCGAGGATGGACGACACCCGGTTCTTCACTGTCTTCTCGGCGAGGAACAGCCGATCGGCGATCTGGCGATTCGTCAGGCCGAGCCCGATCAGATCGAGGATCTCCAGCTCGCGAGGTGAGAGCCGGTCGAGCTCTCCGGGCACGACCGCCTCGGGCTCCGGCTTGGGCTCCCGTATCCGGGCCATCACACGACTCGTCAGCCGGGGGTCGAGGAGCGACGTGCCCGCCGCGACCGCGCGGACGGCGGCCACCAGGTCCGAGCCGCCGATCTGCTTGAGAACGTATCCCGCCGCGCCTGCCATGATGGCGTCGAACAGGGCCTCGTCGTCGTCGAACGAGGTCAGCATCAGGCAGGCCAGCTCCGGCAGCTCCGCACGGAGTTCGCGGCACACCTCCACGCCCTCGTGATCGCCGCCGGTCGCGGTGCCGAGGCGTACGTCGAGCACGGCCACGTCCGGCCGCGCCGCGGGCACCCGGGCGAGTGCCTCCCGGGCACTGGCCGCCTCGCCGACCACCACGATGCCGGGCTCGGCTTCGAGCAGATCGCGCACTCCCCGGCGCACGACCTCGTGGTCGTCGAGCAGGAAGACCCGCACGGACATGCCGGAGGGATCGGCGGAAGCGGTGGGATGTCCGGCGGTCAGCACGTTGTCACCAAGAACTCCAGGGCAGGGGCGAGACGGCCACGCGCGAGGGCGGTGGCCTTCGGGCCGGTCCACTGCCCGGCCCTGAGCGAAACGAGCGCCAGTATGACAAAACCGGCTCCGGGCCCTTCGGCCCCGGGCCCATGAGGCCGAACGGCCCTACCCGGCACGTCCGTCCCCGTGGTCGACTCGCCTCCGCGACCTGGGGTGCCGGCCCCGGCGCGGTCCGGCCGTCCCCCAGGCCCCGGGCCCGGCACACCCAGGCCGCGCCAGTACCTCCGACCGGTCTCACGGCAGGCCGCGCCAGTACCTCCGACCGGTCTCACGGCAGGCCGCGCCAGTCCCCCGGACCGGTCTCACAGCAGACTGCTCCAGTAGTCCCCGAAACGTGTGGCGATCAGCATGACGATGCTGCCGCACCACACGACCGGTACGGCCCAGTGGAACTCCACCGCCCCGGCGACCAGGAGCCTCGGCGCGCGCAGGACGCCGTGCTTCAGGTTGTGCACCGTCGTGTACCAGAACATGACGATGGTCGCCGCCCAGGCCAGACAGCACCACAGGCACAGCGCGCCGATCTCGTACAGGGCCTGGCTCATCAGCCACATGCAGAAGCCCGCCCCCAGCAGCGCACCGAAGTTGAGCCCGAGCCAGAACCAGCGCCGGTAGCGGGCCCCGGCCAGCGCGCCGACGCCGATCGCGACGACGACGCCATAGGCGACGAGGCCGAGCATCGGGTTCGGGAACCCGAACACCTCTGCTTGCTCGCTGCGCATCACGCTGCCGCAGGAGATCACCGGGCTGAGGTTGCAGGACGGGATGAAGCCGGGGTCCTGAAGGATCAGGAACTTGTCCAGAGTGATCACCCATGCGGCGAGCAGCCCCAGCCCGCCGGTGATCACCAGGAGCCACGCGAAGGCACACGTGGCTCCGGTCCTGCGGTCGGCCGGGAGGGTCTCCCGTGAGGTGGCGCGGTCATGCAGAACGCTGTTCATCGTTGCTCTTTCGTGCGGCAGACGGGTCGGGTGGCGGGGGTCGAAGGGGCTGTCGCCCCGCGAACCGCCCCGACCGGCCACACCACCTCCACCCTCACCCCGTGCGCCCTCGCGTAGGCCACCATGTGCGCGGTGGCGTCCCGCCCATTGGTCGGGGACCCGTCCCAGACCGCCAGCAGCAGGTCGCTCTGGGCGACCAGCGCCTCGTCGGCGCGCACGCGGGAGTCACGGTCCGCGGGGTCATAGGCCAGCAGGCGGACCTCCTCCGCGAGCTCCATCAACTCACGGGCCGGCTCCAGGTCGCGCGGTGGCAGCGGTGCCGGCACGGCACCCTGCGCGGGCAGGACCGCGACGAGCTGTCGACCCGACGCCCGCACGGCGCGGGCGAAGGGCACCGACGCTCCCGATTCGACGCGAACCAGACCTGGCGCGGGATCGGCGTACCGCTCCAGCCGTACGCGCAGCTCTCGCTCCACCATGGCCGACGTGTCCGGGGGCAGCTCCTCGTGTCCCACCACCGCGATCATGTCTCTCCTCACCTTCCGCCCGCCGGGCAGTCATCGGCCGTCGCTCCGTGGGACCTGTGAGGTCCGCCGCTCAGTGAACAGGCCCCCGCGGCCGGGGTGACAGGGGCCGAACGGCCCTTCCCGGCCGCGCCCACGTGACCTGTACTGAGGCCGTCGGAGCCCCACGGCCCCTACTCGCGCACCGCGCGACTCCACCGAAGCCCCCAGGCAGGCACCCGTGCACAAGGAAGCAGTCCCCGACCTCGCCGACCCCCACCGGGCCGACTACGCGGCGGAGCCGAGACGACGCGCGGTCGAGCTGGACAGCGACGAGGCGCTGCGGCTCCTCTCCGAAGTGTCGCTCGGTCGCATCGTCTTCACCCGGCGGGCGCTTCCCGCCATCCGCCCCGTCAACCACCTCGTGGACGGCGGCGACATCATCATCCGCACCCACGAGGGCGCGGCGCTGGTCCGGCACGCCCAGCAGGCCGGTCCCAGCGGTGTCGTCGTCGCCTACGAGGCCGACGACATCGATCTCGCGACCCGCCTCGGCTGGAGCGTCGTCGTCACCGGCTACTGCCAGCTGATCACCGACCTCGAAGAGGCCGCCCGGTACCGGGCGGCGATCCACCCGTGGACCGACCAGCACTTGGACTACGTCGTCCGCGTGCGTCCGGACCTCGTCACGGGCGTCCGACTCGTCGCCGGCTGACACCGCTCCGCCGGGCGCTCCGGTCCCCGCAGGGCCCGGAGCCCCTCCTCATGGGGCCGGCCGCGTCACGCGGTCCGCGGTGCGGGAGAGCCGAGGGTCGCACCCCGTTCGGCACACGGCCGGGGGCCTACGGCTCACCGTGCCCGCGCCTCATACGGCGCCCACCGCCTCCTCGGCCGCGCGCCGCCCGGCCATCGGCGGCGGAGGGCCGTGCCTCGGCCCGTCCGAGGCCCCGGCCCGTGGCACGCGCACGGGCCGGGTGGACGCTCAGGCGCGTGAACTCGCCCCGGCCGCGCGACGGGCGAGGAGCGCGGCGCGGCGTTCGTCGAACCGGGTGGCCTGGGTGTCCAGATCGCCGAGGAACACGCCGAGCTCGTCCTGGGCCTCCGGTGACCAGGCCTCGCCGCCCAGCGGTCCATCGAAGTGGACAGGAGCGGGCACCGGCTAGGGCCGTTCGGCCCTGGGAACCAGGGCCTACAGGGCACTTCGCCCCGATGTGATACTGGCGTGCCATTTCGGCTCCGCAACACGTTCAACTCATTTCCGACAGGATCCACGCCCATGCCGTGCCCACCCCGTCCGCTCCGAATCATCCGATTCCCGCGTCCACCGCACCTCGCTCCGTACGCCTTCGACACCTGCGTCCCGGCCCGCACGGGTTCTGCGTCCGGCGCCTGTGTGAGGAACCTCTGATGACTCCGACACCTGGTGCGGGGGCCTGCGAGGCGACCCCGCTGCGCGAGGACTATCACACCCTGCTGGCGCGGCACGAGGCGATGCGGCTGCGCCGCAGCCTGCTGGCGCCCGCACGGCGGTCGGGGGCAGACGAAGCCGATCCACTCGGCACCGAGGGCGCGTACGACGGCGCGTACGACCGGACCGTCATCCTGCGGGATCTCCATCTGGTCGCGCCTTTCGGTGAGTTGATCACCGACCTCTATGCGGCGATGTTCGAGCGGCGCCCCTACCTGCGGTCACTGTTCCCCGACTCGATGGAGTTCCAGCAGGCCCATCTCGCCAGGATCTTCGAGTACTTGATCGACCATCTCCACCGACCCGCCGACATCGTCGGCACCTTGCGCCAGTTGGGCGGCGACCACCGCAAACTCGGCGTCCGGGCGGCACACTTCGAAATGTTCGAGCAGGCGCTCCGCGAGGCGCTGCACCGCCGCGCGGGCGTGTGGTGGAGTGCCGAGCTCGAAGGAGCCTGGCTGCGGATGATGGGGTTCGCCGTCGCGGCCATGGTCGACGGCGCCGAGGCGGCGATGGCCGAACCGCTCTACTGGAACGGCGTGGTGAGCGCGCACGAGCTCCGCCGCCCCGATCTCGCCGTGCTCCGCGTCCGCACGGCCGAGCCCTACCCCTACAAGGCCGGGCAGTACGCCGCCGTGGAGTCACCGCTGCTGCCGCAGACCTGGCGGCGCTACTCCCTGGCCCGCGCACCCCGGCCCGATACGGAGCTGGAGTTCCACGTGCGGCTCACCGCCCCGGGCGGCCTGAGCGAAGCCCTGGTCAAGCACACCCGCGTCGGCGACACCCTGCGCCTGGGCCCGGCCCGCGGCCGGATGACGACCGACGACGACAGAGCCCGCGACGTCCTGCTCGTGGCCGGCGGCACCGGATGGGCGCCGCTCAGAGCCCTGCTGGAAGACCTGGCCGACCGCCGCGAGCCGGGCCGCACCGTCCATCTGTTCCTCGGCGCCCGCCACCGTGCCGACCTGTACGACATGCCGGCCGTGACCGTGCTGGAGCGGCGGTGTCCCTGGCTGCGGGTGATCCCCGTGATCGGGCAGGGACGCGGGGCCGGACAAGAAGCGACGATGGCTGAGGCCGTGGCCCGGCACGGCCGCTGGCAGCGGCACGTGGCCTGCCTGGGGGGCCCGCCCGCCATGGTCGGTGCCGTGGCGGACGTCCTGGCCGCCACGGGTGTGCCCGCCGAGCGGATCCGCCACGACCCGGTCAGCGCGGGCGGGACCGCACCCATACGGCACGGAGAGCGGGTGGAAGCGGCCTCGTAGACGGCGCGAACGCCACAAACGGCCGCCACGTCATCGGCGCGGGCGAAGGGATCGCCGATCTCGCCGTCCCACACCGCCTCTCGGGCCGATCACCCGTCACCCTCCTACCGCGCCCCGGGAGCGACGACGGGAGTGTGACGGCAGGCTCCAGGCGCGGTCGGCCACGGCGGTCACAGCGTCGCCGCGAGCCGTGTGCCCTGGTCGATGGCGCGCTTGGCGTCCAGTTCGGCGGCGACGTCCGCGCCGCCGATCAGGTGTGCCACTCGGCCCGCCGCCACCAGGTCCTCGTACAGGTCGCGCCGCGGCTCCTGGCCCGCGCACAGCACCACCGTGTCGACCGGGAGCAGCTGCGCCTCCCCGCCGATCGTGAGGTGCAGGCCCTCGTCGTCGATCCGGTCGTACGACACGCCGGCGACCATCGCCACGCCCCGGTGCTTGAGTTCGGTGCGGTGGATCCACCCCGTGGTCTTGCCGAGACCCGCGCCGACCTTGGACTCCTTGCGCTGGAGCAGGTGCACCTGGCGCGGCGCCGCACCGCGTTCGGGGGTGCGCAGCCCGCCCCGGTTCTCGTAGGTGGTGTCCACGCCCCACTGGCGGAAGTACGTCTCGGGGTCCTGGCTCGCGCCCTCCCCGCCGTCCGTCAGGAACTCCGCGACGTCGAAGCCGATGCCGCCCGCACCGATGATCGCGACCCGCTCGCCGACGGGCGCGCCGTCCCGCAGCACGTCCAGGTAGCTGAGGACGCTCGGGTGGTCCTCGCCCGCGATTCCGGGGGTGCGGGGGGAGACGCCGGTGGCGACGACGACCTCGTCGTACCCCGCGAGGCCGGCGGCGGACACGTACGTGTTCAGCCGGACGTCGACACCGCGCTCGGCGAGCTGCACGCGGAAGTAGCGCAGCGTCTCGTCGAACTCCTCCTTGCCGGGCACCCGCTTGGCGATGTTCAGCTGGCCGCCGATCTCTGCCGCCGCGTCGAACAGCGTCACCGAGTGGCCCCGCTCGGCCGCCGACACCGCGCAGGACAGGCCGGCCGGCCCCGCGCCGACGACGGCGATCCGCTTGGCGCGGCGGGTGGGGGAGAGGACCAGCTCGGTCTCGTGGCAGGCGCGTGGGTTGACCAGACAGGAGGTGATCTTCAGGTTGAACGTGTGGTCCAGGCAGGCCTGGTTGCAGCCGATGCAGGTGTTGATCGTGTCGGCGCGCCCGGCCGTGGCCTTCGTGACGAAGTCCGGGTCGGCGAGGAACGGGCGGGCCAGCGAGACGAGGTCGGCGCGGCCGTCCGCGAGGATCTCCTCGGCGACCTCGGGGGTGTTGATGCGGTTGCTGGTGACGAGCGGCACGGAGACCGCGCCCATCAGCTTCTTCGTCACCCAGGTGTACGCCCCGCGCGGCACGGAGGTCGCGATGGTGGGGATGCGCGCCTCGTGCCAGCCGATGCCGGTGTTGATGATGGTCGCGCCGGCCGCCTCGATCTCCTTGGCCAGCTGGACGACCTCTTCCAGCGTGGAGCCGCCGGGCACGAGGTCCAGCATGGACAGGCGGTAGACGACGATGAAGTCCGTGCCGACCCGCTCGCGAATGCGGCGGACGATCTCCAGCGGGAACCGCACGCGGTTCTCGTACGAGCCGCCCCAGCGGTCGGTACGCTGGTTGGTCGCGGCGGCGATGAACTCGTTGATCAGGTATCCCTCGGAGCCCATCACCTCGACACCGTCGTACCCGGCCTCCTTGGCGAGTTCGGCGCAGCGCGCGTAGTCCTCGACGGTCTGCTCGACCTCGGCCTCGGTCAGCTCGTTCGGTGCGAAGGGGCTGATGGGCGCCTTGAGGGCGCTCGGCGCGACGAGGCCGGGGTGGTACGCGTACCTGCCGAAGTGCAGGATCTGCATCGCGATCCGGCCACCGGCCCCGTGCACGGCGTCGGTGATCAGCCGGTGCTCGGCCGCCTCCTCCGCCGTGGTGAGCTTGGCGCCGCCGTCCCAGGGGCGCCCGGCCTCGTTGGGCGCGATGCCGCCGGTGACGATGAGGCCTACACCGCCCCGGGCGCGCTCGGCGTAGAACGCGGCCATGCGCTCGAAGCCGTGCTCGGTCTCCTCCAGGCCGACGTGCATCGATCCCATGATCACCCGGTTGGGCAGGGTGGTGAACCCGAGGTCGAGCGGGCTCAGCAGGTGCGGGTACGGGGTCATGCGGGCGCCTCCTCGCGCAGGATCTTCGCCCCCAGTTCTAGGGGCTCCCCGGCGGTTATGCAACTAGTTGCAGAAGGAGAGGGGCGTGATGTCTACTACTCGGTAGCAAGGCGGCCCGCCGCCACCCCCGACCACGCCTCAAGCTCCTCCGGAGTGCGCGGCTCCGGCGCGCCGGGGGCCAACAGGCCGTGCGCGCGGAGCAGCCGGGCCACCGACGTGCCCCACGGCCGCCGCAGCCGGGCGTCGGCGAGCAGCGCGTCGTCCGCGAGCAGCTCCGCGACCGGCCCGGTCCGCAGCCCCGAAGGGGCCAGCACCGCCGCCTCGTCCGCCCAGCGCAACGCCAGATCCACGTCGTGCGTCGCCATCACCACCGTCGTGCCCGAGCCGCGCAGCCGGTGGAGCGTGTCGAGCAGCCGCTCCTGGCCGTGCGGATCCAGCCCCGCCGTCGGCTCGTCCATGATCAGCACCCGTGGCCGCATCGCCACGGCCCCCGCGATCGCCGCGCGCTTGCGCTGCCCGTACGACAGCAGATGCGTCGGCCGGTCCTCCAGCGCCGCGATGTCCAGCGCCTCCAGCGCCTCGCGCACCCGGAGCCGTACCTCCTTCTCCGGCAGCCCCAGGTTCATCGGCCCGAACGACACGTCCTGGCCGACGGACGCGGCGAACAGCTGGTCGTCCGGGTCCTGCACCACCAGCTGCACGGTCGTCCGCAGCCGGGTCAGCCCCTTCCGGTCGTACGCCACCTCCTCCCCGTCCAGGAGCAGCGACCCGCTCCCGCACCGCAGCCCCCCGCTGAGCAGCCGGAGCAGCGTCGTCTTGCCGCCGCCGTTGCGGCCGAGCAGCGCGACCGCGCGCCCCTCCGCCACCGCGAAATCCACCCCGGAGAGGACCGCGGGACCGTCCTCGTAGGCGAAACCCGCGCGGACCAGCTCGACGACGGGAGCGGAGGGCGGCGAAGACGTCACGGAAGGAACCTTTCCAGTACGAGAGTGAGGGCGACGAGCCCCGCGAGGAGGGCGCCGGAGGCGGCGAGGAACCGGCGGGACACCGCACACGCGGGCACCACGACCCGCAGCGTCCCGTCGTAACCCCGCCCGGCGAGCCCCGACTGCAGCCGCTGCGCCCGGTCGAAGGCCCGGACGAACGTCGTCGCGCCGAGACCGGCCAGTGACCGCCAGGTCGCCGCCCGTGTGGTGTGCCCGAGCCGGGCCGCCTGCGCCTGCCGGATCTTGGCCAGCGAGTCCAGCAGCAGGAAGATGATCCGGTACATCACGAGCGCCACGTCGACCACCGGCGCCGGCACCCCGGCCCGTACGAGCCGGGGCAGGACGTCCGACACCGGCGTCGTGAACGCGAACAGCAGCACCCCGAGCGAGGCCGACGCCGTCCGCAGCAGCAGCCCGCCCGCCTGCGCGGGCCCGCCAGGCGCCCACGCGACGAGCCCCCGGGCGCCGCCGACCTCGAAGAGCAGCGGAACGGCTCCCGTGACGCAGAACGCGAGCGGCACCCGGAAGGCCCGCCACAGGGCCCGGCCCGGCACACCGGCCGGACCGAGCAGGACCGTGAGCGTGGTCGCCGCGACGAGCACGGCGCCCGGCCACGGCGGCAGACCGACGGCGCACAAGGTCAGGCCGAAGCCGAGCAGCGCCTTCTCGGCGGGATGACGGCGGCGCCAGCGACTGCTGTGCGCCGCCGCGTCGATCGGCAGCATCGGCGGCTACGCGTCCTGCCCGTCGGGGGCCTCGCGCGGGGGCGCGGCGGCGGGGTCGTCGTGCGGGGGAGTGGCGCCGTGCCCGTGGGCGGCGGCCCCCTCCTCCACGGCCGCCTCGGCCTCCGCCTGCGCGCGTTCCGCCCCCTGCCTGCGCCCCCGCCGCAGACCGAAGTAGTACGCCAGGACGCCCGCGCCGACGGCCGCCTGAAGGGCGAACAGCGCGGACTCGATCTCTCCGGACGGCGGCTCGTACAAGGGGCTGAACCACGGCTCGTAGTCCGGGCGGAGTTCCGTGATCGCGGTCTCCGCCTCCGCGTCGGAGCCGGTGAACGGCTCCTTCTTGTGGTCCCCGAGCCCCAGCGCGAGCGGCAGCACCGCGAGCGCGGCGACGACGAGCAGCAGCAGGGCGTTGATCTTCGCGTTCCTGCTCATCGCGAGGCCGCCTCCTCGTGCCGGTCCGTCCGGCGCCCGGCGAGGACGCCGAGCCGGACCAGTTCACCCTTGCTGGACTGCGTGAGCAGCCGCATCACGAGGACGGTGAGCAGGCCCTCGCTCACCGCGAGCGGAATCTGCGTCACGGCGAAGATGCCGCCGAACTTCACCAGCGCGCCGGGGACACCGCTGCCCGGGTCGGGGAAGGCCAGGGCCAACTGCACACTGGTCACGCAGTACGTGGAGAGGTCGGCGACGAACGCGCCGAAGAACACGGCGACCATCAGCGGCGCCCCGAGGCGGCGTACCAGCCGGTACGTCCCGTAACCGGCCCAGGGGCCGACGATCGCCATCGAGAAGGCGTTCGCGCCGAGCGTGGTAAGGCCGCCGTGCGCGAGCAGCAGCGCCTGGAAGAGCAGGGTGATCGTCCCCAGGACCGCCATGATCGGCGGCCGGAAGAGGATGGCGCCCAGACCCGTACCGGTCGGGTGTGAGCAACTCCCTGTCACCGAGGGCAGTTTGAGTGCCGACAGGACGAAGGTGAAGGCGCCTGAGGCGCCGAGCAGCAGGGTGGACTCGGGATTCGACCGCACCTCGCGGGTCAGCGCGCGGACCCCGTGGACGACGAACGGCGCGGACGCGACGCCCCAGACGGCGGCGTGCACAGGGGGCAGATACCCCTCGGCTATATGCATGGTTGGGAGACCCTCTCCAGCACCTCGTGGATGGACAACGCACCCTGGCCGGTCTCCTGGCTGACGGTCATGCAGTCCGGTCTCCGCCTTCCCACACCACGACGGTCTCCCGACGCGGTCCAGTGGCTTCCCCGAGGGTGTTCCCCGCGGGGGTGGAGCCGGACCTCCCGATCACAGTGGCGAGGGCCGCACCGGTACTTCACCGGTTTCCCGTACACCAAGGCCCTGCGACATTAGTGCGTTGACCTGCTGGATCACAACACGGTCGCCACCCGGTGCGGCCTCTCGGTCACTCCGCGCACTCACTCCTTGCGGTAGGCGTACGCCTCCGAGGCCGCCGCGGCCACCGCGTCGAGGTCCCCGCCCGCACTCGCCGTGACCAGGGCGGCGACCGCGCCCTCGACGAACGGCGCGTCCACCAGGCGGGTACCCCCGGGCAGTTCGTCGCCCTCGGCGAGCAGCGCCTTCACGGTGAGCACGGCGCTGCCCAGATCGACCAGGACCGCCACTCCGGCGCCCCGGTCGACGGCCTTCGCCGCCTCGCAGATCAGCTCGGAACTGGTGCCCAGTCCGCCGTCCGGGGTCCCGCCCGCGGGGGCCACGGGCGCCAGGTCGCCGCCGCCGGCGAGCCCCCGGGCCAGCTCGGCCACCGCCGTCGCGACGGCGGCGCTGTGCGAGACGAGCACGATGCCGACGGAACCGGCCGGGGTCCCGCCGCTCATGACGCCCCCCCGGCGCGAGAGGCCTCGGCGCCCGCCGCCTCCGTACGGGATGCCGCGGGGTCCGCCGTCTCCGTACGCGAGGCCTCCGCGCCCGCCGTCTCGTCCAGTGCCGCGAACAGCAGGGCCGAGGACGTCGCCCCCGGGTCCTGGTGGCCCACCGACCGCTCGCCGAGGTAACTGGCCCTGCCCTTACGGGCCCTCAGGGGTACGGTCGCGAGGGCGCCCGCCTCGGCGGCCGTACGGGCGGCACCGTACGACTCCCGCAGCCCCTCCACGGCCGGCACGAGGGCGTCCAGCATCGTCTTGTCGCCCACCTGGGCCCCGCCCAGCTGCGACACCGCCGCCACACCGGCACCGAGGGCCTCCGCCAACTCGGCCCGGGTGACCCGCTTGCCGTCGCCCAGCGTCTTGCCCGCACGGCGCAGCAGCGTGCCGTACAGCGGCCCCGACGCGCCGCCGACCGTGGAGATCAACTGCCGTCCGGCGGTGGTGAGCACCGCGCCCGGCATCGTCGGCGGCTCCTTCGCGAGGATGTCGCTCACGGCGGCGAACCCGCGCTTGAGATTGGCGCCGTGGTCGGCGTCGCCGATGGCCGAATCCAGCTCGGTGAGCCGGTCCGCCTCGCGGTCGACCGCCTCGGCCAGGTGGGTCAGCCAGCGGACCAGGAAGTCCGCGCCGAAGGTGTCCGTGCCGTCGCCCATCCGGTCCGCCTCTCCCGTCTCTCCGGACTGTTCCATGCCCCGGCTCACCGGCCCCAGCGCAGCGCAGGCGTCCGCACGGGCGCGTCCCAGAGCCGCAGCAGCTCCTCGTCCACCTCGCACAGGGTCACCGAGCAGCCGGCCATGTCGAGCGAGGTCACGTAGTTCCCGACCAGGGTCCGGGCCACCGGCACCCCCCGCTCGCCGAGCACCCGCTGCACCTCGGCGTTGTATCCGTACAGTTCGAGGAGCGGGGTCGCTCCCATCCCGTTCACCAGGGCGATCACCGGCCCCGACGGGCGCAGGTCCGTCAGGACGGCGTCGACGGCGAAGTCCGCGATCTCCCGCGAGGTCATCATCGGCCGCCGCTCGCGTCCGGGTTCGCCGTGGATGCCGACGCCCAGCTCCAGTTCGCCTTCCGGGAGGTCGAAGGTGGGGCTGCCCTTGGCGGGGGTGGTGCACGCGGCGAGAGCCACGCCGAAGGACCGGGAGCGTTCGTTCACCCGGCGGGCGATCGACTCCACCCGCTCCAGCGGGGCGCCCTCCTCGGCCGCCGCGCCCGCGATCTTCTCCACGAAGAGGGTGGCGCCGGTGCCGCGCCGGCCCGCCGTGTACAGGCTGTCCGTGACGGCGACGTCGTCGTCGACGAGGACCTTGGCGACCTGGATGCCCTCGTCCTCGGCGAGTTCCATGGCCATCTCGAAGTTCAGGACGTCCCCGGTGTAGTTCTTGACGACGAACAGCACCCCGGCGCCGCTGTCCACCGCCGCCGCGGCCCGCACCATCTGGTCGGGCACGGGGGAGGTGAAGACCTCTCCGGGGCAGGCGGCAGCGAGCATCCCCGGCCCCACGAACCCGCCGTGCAGGGGCTCGTGCCCGGACCCTCCGCCGGACACCAGGGCGACCTTCCCCGCGACGGGCGCGTCCCGCCGCGTCACGATCCGGCGCTCCACGTCGACGGTGAGCTCGGGATGCGCGGCGGCCATTCCGCGCAGGGCATCGGCGACGACGGTCTCGGGGACGTTGATGAGCATGCGCATCGGTACCTCCAGGTGAGGCTGACAGAAAATGTCGACTCGGTACCGACTCTAGTGAGGGGGCGCCCGGTTGTGGCGGTGATCGCCGCACGCCCCGCCTTCTTTCCGGTCACCACGACGGGACGGCCCGGCCTTCTCGGGGGACCACGAGCGGACCTCCGGCCTGTCCGCCCGCTCCGGCTACGCCCCGCGCACCCCGGCGGCCGGGTCCGTCACGCCGAGGCGGAGGTGCTCCACGTGGTGGAGGGCCTGGTCGAGGAGGCCGGCGACATGGTCGTCGTGCAGGGCGTAGACCACGGAGCGGCCCTGCCGGGTGCCGGTGACGAGGCCGAGGTTGCGCAGCAGACGGAGCTGGTGGGAGCAGGCGGACTGCTCCATGCCGACGGCGTCCGCGAGTTCGGTCGCCGCGCAGGGCCCTTCGCGCAGGCGGGCCAGGATCAGGAGCCTCGACGGTGTGGAGAGGGCCTGGAGGGTGGTGGCGACCTGCTGCGCGTTCTCGGGGGTCAGGCGGGTGCGCGCGGGTGTGCCGTCGTCCGTGGTGTTCGCTCCGTGGCCCATGGACGTCATCCTACGGAAATGAACACATGAATGGATGTTCAAGTATTCCTGTACGGTGGGACGGTACGAACCCTCCCGTGGGTGAGCGCGTACGCCCCCTCCCCCGAAGGACTCCTTCCGCCATGGTCTCCACCCTGACCGAGCCCGCCCGGCCCTCCGCCGTGACGACGCCGCCGGTCCGCCGCACCCGCGTCCTCGCGCTGCCGGAGGCCCGCTGGGCGCTGGCCGCCCTGGTCCTCTTCCTGGCCGCCCTCCCCCTGTACCTCCTCGACGCGCCCGCGTGGACCTGGGGACCCCTGTACGCCGCGGCCTACCTCGCGGGCGGCTGGGAACCCGCGAAGGAGGGCCTCAAGGCGCTCAAGGACAAAACCCTGGACGTGGACCTGCTGATGGTCGTCGCCGCCCTCGGTGCCGCCGCCATCGGGCAGGTGCTCGACGGGGCCCTCCTCATCGTCATCTTCGCGACCTCGGGCGCTCTCGAAGCGGTGGCCACCGCCCGTACCGCCGACTCGGTGCGCGGACTGCTCGACCTCGCCCCGACCACCGCGACCCGCCTCCTCGGCGACGGCACCGAGGAGACCGTGGCGACCGGGGACCTCCTCGTCGGCGACACGGTCGTCATCCGCCCCGGCGAGCGGATCGGCGCCGACGGCCGCGTCCTGACGGGGGCGAGCGAGGTCGACCAGGCCACCATCACCGGCGAGCCCCTGCCCGTGCTCAAGGAGACCGGCGACGAGGTCTTCGCCGGCACCCTCAACGGCGCGGGCGCCCTGCGCGTCCGGGTCGAACGCGACGCCTCGGACTCGGTGATCGCCCGGATCGTCCGCATGGTGGAGGAGGCCTCCGCGACCAAGGCCCCCACCCAGCTGTTCATCGAGAAGGTCGAGCAGCGCTACTCGCTCGGCATGGTCGCCGCCACCCTGGCCGTCTTCCTCGTCCCGCTCGCCCTCGGCGCCGACCTGACCGACGCACTGCTCCGGGCGATGACCTTCATGATCGTCGCCTCGCCCTGCGCCGTCGTCCTCGCCACCATGCCCCCACTGCTCTCCGCCCTCGCGAACGCGGGCCGGCACGGCGTACTGGTCAAGTCCGCCGTCGTGATGGAGCGCCTCGGCCAGGTCGACGTGGTGGCCCTCGACAAGACCGGCACCCTGACCGAGGGCACCCCGCGCGTCACCTCCGTCCGCGCCCTGGCGGACTCCGGCCCCGGCGAGGGCGCCATCCTCGCCCTCGCCGCCGCGGCCGAGCACCCCAGCGAGCACCCGCTGGCCCGCGCGGTCGTCGCAGCCGCTCGGGCCAGGGGCCATCGGCCCGCGCCCGTCGAGGATTTCCGCTCCACCCCCGGCACCGGGGTCACCGCCACCCTGGACGGCGACACGGTCGCGGTCGGCGCGCCCGCCCGGCTCCTCACCGGGGAACAGGACCCGCTCTCCGTCCGCGCCGCAGCCGTTTCGGGCGAGCTGGAGGCCGACGGACAGACCGCCGTCCTCGTCATGATGAACGGGGTCCCGGCGGGCGTCCTCGGCATCGCGGACCGGCTGCGCCCGGACGCCGCCGCCACCGTCGCGGCCCTGACCGCGCTCACCGGCACCCCGCCCGCGCTGCTCACCGGCGACAACCCGCGCGCCGCCGCCCGTCTGGCCGCCGACATCGGCATCACGGACGTACGCGCGGGCCTCCTGCCCCAGGACAAGGTCGCCGCCGTCCGGGAGCGGGAGCGGGCGGGCCGCAAGGTGATGGTCGTCGGGGACGGCGTCAACGACGCCCCCGCCCTCGCCGCCGCGCACACCGGCATCGCCATGGGGCGGGCCGGCTCGGACCTGGCTCTGGAGACCGCCGACGTGGTCATCGTCCGCGACGAGCTCGCCACCGTCCCCACGGTCCTCGCCCTGTCCCGTACCGCCCGGCGCCTGGTCGTGCAGAACCTCGTCATCGCGGGCACGGTCATCACCGGCCTGGTCGTCTGGGACCTCGCGGGCACCCTGCCGTTGCCCCTCGGCGTCCTCGGCCACGAGGGTTCCACCGTCCTCGTCGGCCTCAACGGCCTCCGGCTCCTGCGCGAATCTGCCTGGCGGCGCGCCACCGCGTGACGCGCGCGTACCTCCGGATCACCGGGACGCGGCCCCGGGAGGGTACGCCCTCAGCCCACGTGGACGTAGGGGCGGCGGGCGCGGTCGGGCTCCGCCTCCCGCAGCACCTCCCTGGTGACCGGCGCGACGTCGCCCTGACCGAAGAGGAAGAACCGCAGGAAGTTGGCGAACGGATTGCCCTCCGTCCACTCGAAGTAGATGTGCGGACGGGTGCCCGTCAGGTCCCGGACGTGCAGCAGGAGGGCCGCCAGCGCGTTCGGGATCGAGGAGCTCTCCACCGTGAGGACGCGGTAGCGGCCGTGCAGCACCTCGCCGCGCACCCGTAGACCGGCCTCGAACTCCGACGGGTCGGTGACCGTCACCTCCACGAAGACCAGGTCCTCGTGGACGGGGATGTCGTTGTCGTGGCGGATCTGCTCGACCTTCTCGCGGTACTCGGCCACGTCACGGCGATCGGGCTCGTTGGCGACGAAGCGGGCCGTACGGCGCGAGATGTCCTGCACGAAGCGCGTCGCCATCTCGTCGAGATCGATGTGGGTGACGCGGAGTTCGAAGGCGCGGCCCAGGCGGGAGAGGAGGGAGATGAGGATGATGCCGGCGATGAAGCAGGCACCGATCTTGACGCCGTCCGGGCGTTCGATGACGTTGACGACCGTCGTGTAGACGAACACGGCGGAGATCACGGCGAAGCCGATCGTCCAGCCGCGCTGCCCCGCCTTGCGCGCGGCGATGGTCACCGCGATGGCGGCGGAGCAGATGAGGACGAGGACGCCGGTGGCGTACGCGCCGCCCTGGGCGTCGACATCGGCGTCGAAGATCCAGGTCACCAGGAAGGCGACCAGAGTGAAGACGATCACCATCGGGCGCACCGCACGGGCCCAGTGCGGGGCCATGCCGTACCGGGGCAGGTAGCGGGGCATCAGGTTGAGCAGCCCGGCCAGGGCGGAGGCCCCGGCGAACCACAGGATGGCGATCGTGGCGACGTCGTAGACCGTGCCGAAGGTGTTGCCCAGGTACTGGTGTGCCAGATAGGCGAGCGCGCGGCCGTTGGCCTGGCCGCCGGACTCGAACTCCTTCGCCGGGATCAGGACCGTGGTGATGAAGCTCGTGCAGATCAGGAACACGCTCATGATCAGCGCGGCCGTAGTGAGGAGCTTCTTCGTGTCACGGATGCGGCCGGTCGGCTTCTCCTCGGTGTCCTCGGGATCCCCCGCCACATGCGGCATGACCGCCACGCCCGTCTCGAACCCGGACAGTCCGAGCGCGAGCTTCGGGAAGACGAGGAGAGCCACACCGACCATCGCGAAGACGTTTCCGTGCTGGGCGGTCAGGGCCGAGGCCCAGTCCGTCACCACGTGTCCCTCGGTGATCACATGCCACAGGCCGGTCACGACGACGACGGCGTTGAGCGCCAGATAGGTCCCCACCAGCGCGACGGCGACACCGATGGCTTCCAGGAAGCCCTTGAGGAACACCGCGCCGAGCAGGGCGATCAGCACCAGCGTGACGATCATCTGCTTGTCCTGCAGAGCGTCCGCCAGATGCGGGTTCTCCACCAGGTGCGTGGACGCGTCGGCGGCCGACAGGGTGATGGTGATGAGGAAGTCGGTCGCCGCGAAGCCCAGCAGGGTGAGGACGAACAGCTTGCCCTTCCAGAAGGACAGCAGCCGCTCCAGCATCGCGATCGAGCCCTCGCCGTGGGGGCTCTCCTCGGCCACCCGCCGGTACACCGGAAGGGCTCCGATCAGCGTGACGACGACCAGCACGATCGTCGCGACGGGGGAGAGCAGGCCGGCCGCGAGGGCCGCGATGCCCGGCTGGTAGCCGAGGGTCGAGAAGTAGTCGACACCCGTCAGGCACATCACCCGCCACCAGCGCTGACCCCTGTGCCCGGCGTCCGGGGCCGGTTCCGCGGGACGGGAGGGCTTGCCCTTGCCCATGTCGGAAAGACCCTCCAGCATCCACGCCCGAAGCCGGCTCGTGCGCGGGCCTTCCGAGGCGCCCCCGCCGTCGGACGGGGGCCTGCCGTGGGGTGTGGCCATGCCGTCGGATGTGGCCATGAGGGTGCTCCTGATGTCCTGCTGGGGGTGGATTTCCGCCACTTACGAGGGTGGCCGGGCCAGCGTAGGCAACGTGTGTACGACGCAACCGGGCGGGCGCGTCAGGAACTCGTCAAGATCATCCTGCCGGGTCCGGCGCGAGGGGACTCCCGGCTCCGGCAGACCGGCGCCGCGCGACCGGAGCCGAAAGGGCTACTGGCTGGTACGGTCCCTGACCGACCGGTGCTCCGTCTGGTGCGGCCGGAGGCAGGGGAGAGGCGTGGCGATGGTGGTGCGACAGGCGGGCGGGGTCCTTCCCGGAGGGCTCGCGGAGGCGATATCGGGGACGGCGGAGGAGATCGCCGCGGTGCTGCGCGGGGCCACGGGCGCGGCCGGCGCCCCCGGCGGTGGGGCCGGAGCCGGGCGGGACGCCGGCGGACGAAGCGGCTCCGGTGATGTCGCCGGTCTCCCCGTGCCCCGTTCCACCTGGACCGTCGGGGAGGCCGCCGCCCACCTGGCCCAGGCCAACGCCCTGATGGCCGACCTCGCCGCAGGCCGCGAGCGCCCCTACGGCGACGGCACCCCCGGCAGCCTCGCCGAGGCCAACGAGATCGACCTCGCCGGATTCACGGAGCGCGACCCCGGCCCGCTCGCCACGCTCATCACCGACCGCGCCGCCGACTTCCTCGCGGCCGTCGAGGACCGCGACCCGGACGCGCTCCTCTCCACCCCGCTCGGCGGCATGCGCCCGGCCGTCCTCGGCTCGTACCTGCTGACGCACATGCTCGGCCACGGATACGACCTGGCCCTCGCCCTGGGCCGCCCCCACATGCTCGACGCGCACCGGGTCGGGCTGACCCTGCCGTTCATGCTCCAGGCGATGCCCCAGGTGACCGACCCGGCCGCCGTCGCGGGTCTGACCGCGCGTTTCGGGGTACGGCTCCGGGGCGGCGCGAGCTTCGGCGTCTTCGTCACGGACGGCGCCGTCGAGGTGACACAGGAGCCGCCCGCCCGGCCGGACTGCACGATCCTCACCGACCCGGTCGTCTTCCTGCTGCTCGGTCTGGGCCGGGTCGACCCCTGGCCCGTGATCGCCCGGGGCAAGGCCCTCGGCTGGGGACGCAAGCCCTGGCTGGCGCCGCGGTTCCCGCGGCTCTTCCGGGCCCCCTGAGCCGCCGCGCCGCCGCCTTCGCGGCTCCCCCGTGCGTTCGGGCCCCCGCCGATGGATCCTGGAGGTATCGGAAGGGGCCGCGCCGCGTGCTTCCGCGCGGTCCCGCGCGCGAGGAGGCAGACCATGACCCGCACCCTGGAGTGGACGGTCGGCGTGGAACTGGTCGAGGACGCCGGCAGGACCAACGCCGAGGCCCGGCTCACCACCGGAACCTCCACCATCACCGGCCACGGCTCCGCACGGTGCAACCCGGCGGACACGGACGTGCCGGCGATCGGTGACGAGCTCGCCGCGAGCCGGGCGATGAAGGACCTGGCGGGCAAGCTCATGCGGGAGGCCAACCGGGAGATGGAGGCGGTGGGCGCGGGGACCGTACCCCAGCACACCGGACCCGGATACGGCTGGCCGGAGGCGGTCTCCTGACGGAACCGCCACGCCGGGGCACGGCCGTACCGCCTGAGCGGCCCTCGGGCGGCACCCACCGTGCCCTTGGGGCGCTCGTAGCCGGAGCTACTTGGGCGTTGCGGCCGTGCGGCGAGCGTGCGTGCCGGGCGGGCCGGACCCGGCGGGAATCGTCAGACAGGCCCTAGCCCTCCGAGTCCCCGTCCCCCTCGTACCTCAGCCGGTCGGCGACCTCGACCACCCCGTCGACCGTCTCGCACAGCCGGACGATGATCGGGCCGAGACCCGGGCGGTCCAGGGTGCCGCTCAGCGTCACCCGGCCCTCGTCGACGTCGATGTGCACGGCGGAGGGGGACAGGCGCAGGATGCGGACGACGACGTCCTCCCGGATCTCCTCCTGGATGGACCTGTCCCTGCGCAGGAACAGCTGGAGCAGGTCGCTGCGGCTCAGCACCCCGATCAGGTGTCCGTCCGCGTCGACCACCGGGAGCCGCTTCACCCGGTGCCGTTCCATGAGGCGGGCCGCCTCCACAGCGGTCCAGGAAGGGCGGGCGGTGACGACCGGGCTCGACATCATGGCCTCGGCGGTGCTGGGCCCGTCCTTCGTCGTGTGGCGCCGGAGCAGGTCCGCCTCGGACACGACGCCCACCGGCCGGTTCTCGTCGTCCACCACCGGGACCGCGGTGATGCCGTACTCGTCGAGGAGCCGTGCGATCTCCTTGAACGACGTCCCTGGCTGCACCGCGACCGCGGCCGGTGTCATCAGGTCGGCGACACTGCGGTGCCTCATCGTCCGTTCCGTCCCTTCTGGGTTCCGGATTCCATGATCTCGCACCATGGGCGGGAACGGGATGCCGGGTCGGATCGGGGGGATGGACGGGGAGCGCGCGAAGCGGAGCGTGACAAGGGCTTGCCTGACTTGTCATGTACATGGTTACTTCGGGTAAGTCACCCCCGAGAGCCGGAAGAAGGACCACCGCATGCCCCCTGCACGTACGTCGAGCCCCCGCTCCCGTCCCCGCTCCCGTTCCACGCGCTTCGCGGCGGCCCTCGCCGCCGCCGTCGCCCTCGTCGCCACCGCCGGCGGCACCGGATCGGCCGTGGCCCCCGAGGGCCCGTCGCCCGCCGCGCTCCGAGAGGCGATGTTCGTCGGCAACAACTGGGACGGCACGGCCGACGTGATCGCCTCGCGGGGCGACTTCCACCGCATCGGCCGGCTGAACGTCGTCCCCGACAAGGAGGAACGCCTCCGCGAGATCTATCTGAACCCCGTCAAGCTCGCGTTCTTCCTCGGCGTCCGACTCGGGCCGGGCGAGGGCCACGACCAGTTCGTGGACGACATGTACGCCACCCCGGACGGCGCCTCCATGGTCGTCTCCCGGCCGAGCTTCGCCGACGTCGTCTCCCTCGACCTGCGGACCGGCCGGATCAACTGGCGCTTCCCCGTGGCCGGTTACCGCGCCGACCACATGGCCGTATCGCCCGACGGCACCCGTGTCGCGGTCTCCGCCTCCACCGCCAACACCGTGCACGTCCTCGACATCTCCACCGGTCGTCAACTCGGCTCCTTCGCGACGGGCGACAAGCCGCACGAGAACGTCTTCACCTCCGACGGAATGCTCTGGAACATGGCCATCGGCGAGGTCACCACCGCGCTCGACGCCCCCTGGCTCGACTGGACCAAGGGCGACCGCCGCATCACCGTCGTCGACGCCGAGACCTTCCGGACCGTCCGCGTCATCGACATGCGCGACCGCCTCGACGCCTTCGGACGCGGTGACCTCTCCGACGCCGTACGCCCCCTCGTCCTCACCCCGGACGAGAAGAAGCTCTACTTCCAGGTCTCCTTCTTCAACGGCTTCCTGGAGTACGACATCGCCACGGACCGGATCACCCGGGTCAAGGAGCTCCCCGGCAACCCGGCGACCGACCCCGACCGCACCACCTGGGTCAACGACTCGCGTCACCACGGCCTCTCGATGAGCCCCGACGGCACCAAGCTCTGCGTCGCGGGGACGATGGACGACTACGCCACCGTCGTCGACCGCGCCACCCTCCAGGAGGGCCCGCTCGTCGCGGCTTCCAAGCCCTACTGGGCGACCGTGAGCGGCGACGGACGCTCCTGCGTCGTCTCCGAGAGCGGCGCCGACCGGGTGACCGCCATCGACTTCGCCACCGGCCGCCGCGTGGCCTCCGTGGACGTGGGCGACCATCCGCAGCGCGTGCGGCTCGCCCGCGTCCCCGCGGACTGGACCGGACCCAGCGGGAGTTGAGGGACGCGGGCGGGGCCTGTCGGATCCGGTCGGATCCGACAGGCCCCGCCTTCGTGCGTTCAGGCCCTGCGGACCGAGACCTCGTAGAGCGAGTAGCCCCACTGGGTCGCCCGCTGCACGCCGTGGACCCGGACGTAACGGGCCGACGTCGACGGGAACTCCGCCGTGTCCAACCCGCCGTCCCCGGCTTCCGTCGACCACACCGTCCGCCAGTCCGTACCGTTCTCGGACACCTCGATCCGGTACTGGCGTGCGTACGCGCGCTCCCAGTCCAGGTTGACCCGGCCGATCCGGCGGACGGCGCCCAGGTCCACGCCCAGCCACTGGTCGTCCGACCAGTCGCTGGCCCAGCGGGAGCCGACGTCACCGTCGACGGCCCGGTCCGGGGCGAAGCTCGTGAACGGGTTCCACTCCGCGGAGCTCGCCGAAGCCGGTGCGCCCGCGGCGAGGTTGACGCCCACCTCGTGGTTCTCGGTCGCCTTCCACGTGGTCAGGTACGACTCCGCGCCGCGGGACAGCTCGTCCACGACGCCTTGACCGCCGCCGGACAGCCGGATCTGCTCGATCCAGTCCGGGACCAGACCGTTGTGCGCACCGCCGTCGGTGTTGAAGTCCCAGGTCCGCTCACCGGTCACCTGCCGGTCGATCACCGAACCGCCGTCGAAGCTGCGGAAGGGGTACTTCACGGCGTTCGGAGCGTCGGCCCCGCCCGGTGCCGGCCAGCCGCCGACCCCGTTCATGTCGGTGCCGTAGCCCAGGCCGACCTTGTACTTCGCGCGGAGCGCGGCCTTCTGGCCGGCCTCGCCGATGAAGCCCTGAGCGCCGCTCATGTACTGGCCGAGGAAACCGCCCAGCCGGTAGAGCCGCTCGGTCCAGTCCAGGTCCATCCAGCTGTGGCTGGAGAGCACGCCCGGGTACTCCTCGGCCTCCAGCATGTCGAGCGCACGGCCGGCGGCCTTGACGCTCATGTGGTCCAGCTCCAGCATCATGCCGCGCTGGATCATGCCCTTCACGGCGTACTCCCCGAGCCGGGTGAGTCCGCGCGTGTTGCACTTGGCGTCGGAGGCGTACGAGGGGACGCTCACCCCCGCCGGCAGCTTCTCCGCCATCGCGGGGGGCGCGGCGGCCAGCCCGATCGGGTTGTCGTGCTGCGGACCCGCGCACTTCTCGGTGGCCCAGAAGGTGCCCGTGGACAGGAACTGGCCGATGTTGACGGCCACGCCCGTGGTCCCGGTGTCGAACCGGACACCGCACAGCGCGTTGTCGAACTTGTGGCAGAGGAACATGCTGCGCACGCCGAGCGCGTACAGCTCGTCCAGCCCCTTGTCGATGTCCGCCTGGCCGCACTGGGCGACGTCGAGGATCTGCTTGCAGCCGAAGGGCTCCGAGGCCTCCACGCCGAGGACGACCGCGAGCTTGCCCTGCTGGATCACCGAGCGGGCCTGGTCGGCGCTGGTGACGATCCGGAACCAGCCCTTGCCGGGGCCGCCGAACATCCCGTCGATGTAGTCCTGCATCTCGTACGTCTTGCGGGCCTCAAGCCGGATCGCGTCCATCTCGTCGCAGCCGCGGTCGCGGGGCAGGAGCGAGCAGATCAGGCCGTTGGTGACCAGGTCGTTGACCAGCACGCGCTGGCCGCCGCGCCAGGCGCGCTCGACCCAGGCGTAGTAGTTCTGCTGGTGGCTCAGGGAGTTGTTGGCGGGCCAGTCCTTGAACGTGGGCCAGCCGACAGGGTCGTGCTTGCCGTTGTCACCTCCTGTGAGGTGCTCGAAGAGGGCGCCGGTGCCGTCCGGGTAGTGCTCCGGACAGTCCTTGAGCGCGTCGGCGACGCCCGCGGTGGAGAACGTCTTGCCGCAGATCATCCGGCCGCCGAAGCCCTCGTTGGACATCAGGTGGTTGTGTGCGTCGACGAAGCCGCGCACCTTCCCCTGGGCGTCCGTGCCGGTGAACGGGGCGCCCGTGACGTTGATCTGTGAGTCGGCCGCGGGGCGGGAGGTGGGCTCCCACCACGAACCGCCCGCGGCGGCCGCGGGGACGGGACCGGAGCCGAAGAGGACGGCGGCCAGGGCCAGGAACAACGCGAGAAGAGCGGATCTGCCGCCCTTTCCGCGCGTGATGGGTCGTGTCATGTGTGCGAAGCCCTCCGGTCGGTGGGGTGTACCGGGCGCCCCGAGGATCGCGGTGTTGACGGAGTGAGTCAAGAGTCCGGGACAGATGACCTGTTGAGGTATGCGTGGGTCCCGCCGGACCCGTGGTGTTCCACGCGGGCGTTCGGCGGGACCGGGCGTCATCCCTCGATCAGCAGCACCAGTTGATCGGCCGTCAGATCCAGCTGGTCAGAGGCGGTCTGCTCGTCGCCGAGGACCAGATACTGGAGCGTCAGACCGTCGATCACCGCCGCCAGATAGCGTGCGAGCGTCTCGACCGGCATCCGGGACTCCACCCCGCGCACCTCACGGACCTGAACGAGCAGGGCGTCCGCCGACACCACGTACTGGTCGTACTGCGCGCGCGCCAGATGCTCGAACCCCGGCTCCCGCAGGGCGTACTGGGTGAGGTCGTATGTCAGCATGTGCTCGCCCGGGTGGGCCGTGACGTGGTCCCAGTACGTCTGGAGCGCGCCCCGTACCGTCTCCCGCAGGGTGGAGCCCGGTTCGACCGCCGACATCACCCGCACCACGTAGTTGCCCGTGATCGTCTCGATCGCGGCCTCCAGGAGGGCCTGCTTGGACTCGAAGCAGTAGTGGAACACGCTCAGCGACACACCCGCCTCGGCGCAGATCGACCGGGTGGTCGTCCTGGCGACGCCGTCCCTGGTCATCGCCCTGATCGCGGCCTCGACCAGCTGCCTGCGTCGTACGGCCGACGGCATCCGCCCCATGGTTCCTCCTCGGGTCCGGCGTCAGGGTAACCGCAGCGCTACGCGGAATCGCCACCCCGGGTCCGTGGGGTCAGCCGGCTCGGTGGGGCGGCGGGTCCGGCCAGGCGTCGCGCTCCGCGAGCCGCAGGACCAGTGCCGCGATGTTCCACGCGTCGTCCTCGCCGCTGTGGTGACGCCCTTCGAGGGGCAGCCCGGCGACCTCCAGGGCCTGCGCCATCCCCGGGCGCCTGACCAGCCCGTACGCTTCGGTGAAGACGACCTTCGCGTTGGTGTGGCGATACCCGAAGGGGTACCGGGTGCCGGTGGCCCGGCACTGGCGGGTGAACTGGCCGCGGTCGTAGTCGCCCCAGCTGGCCCAGGGCCGTACGCCCGCCCCGTACGTCGTCGCGAGCAGCCGGCAGGCGGCGGCGAAGTCCAGGCCGCCGTCCACCTCGGCCTGGGTGAGCCCGGTCAGCCCGGTGCAGAACGCGCTGACCCGCGAGCGGGTCGGCCGGACCAGCACCCGGTGACGGGAGACCCGCTCCCGCGCGTCCAGGTCGACGACCGTCAGCCCGATCTCGATGATCTCGCTGACCACCCCGGGCGGTCGCTCACCCTCCCAGCAGGTCGCCTCGACGTCGACGACGTTGACCAGATTCCCGTGATCCATGAGGGGGAGCCTAGGAGGACGGGGAGCCCCCGGCATCCGGTTTACGCCGGGGAGCCGCCGTCGGCCACCCGGTCCCGCTCCAGGACCGCGCGCAGCGCCGCCACCGCGTGCGCGCGGTGCTCGTCGAGCCAGCGCACGGTGGCCTCCTCGTCGCCCTGCCGGAGTGCGGAGATGACGGCGCGGTGCTCGCGCACGGCCTGCTTACGGTGCGGGTCCTCGGTGTAGTACAGCGAGCGGTACGCGTCGGTGGAGTCCCACAGGGTCGCGATGAGGCGGACCAGCCGCGGCATCCCGGAGGCCTCGATCAGGGTGAAGTGGAAGCGCCGGTTCGAGGCGGCCATCGCCGTCACGTCACCCTCCTCGGCGGCCCGCTCCACCTCGCGCTGGACGCCTTCGAGGACGGCCACGATGCCGTCCGGCAGCAGCCGCACGGCCATCCGCACCGCCTCGGTCTCCAGGAGCTCCCGGATCCGGTAGATCTCCTCCAGGTCGGAGAGCGAGAGCTCCGCGACGAAGTAGCCCCGGTGGATGTGATGGACGACCAGACCCTCGGCCTCCAGCGCCTTGAGGGCCTCGCGCAGCGGCACCCGGCTCACCTCGAACCGGGCCGCGAGGGCGTCCTGCCGGATCTGCCCGCCGGGCCTCAGCTCCCCGCTGGTGATGGCGCGCCGCAGTTCTTCGAGGACGAACTGCTGGGCGGTCTGCGGCCGCCGCTTCTGCACCGCGCTGCTCATCGCCTGTGTGACCTTCCGTTCCCTCGCTCTGCCCACCGGCGGATCACTCCACCGGTCACGACCATCTTCCTACGCGCGCGTGGCTACGGATTCCGCGCGCCGGCCGCCTTGTTCCCCACCAGGCCCAGGGAGGACAGCAGGTCCTCCGTGTGCTCGCCCAGGCGCGGGGGAGCGGCGCGGTAGCTGGGCGGGGTGGCACCTAGCCGGACCGGATGGGCGACCTGCCCGGGGCCGGCCGCCGACTCCGGCACCCTGGGAGCGAGCCCCAGCCGTTCGGCGAGGCCGAAGGCGGCGGCCAGGTCGTTGATCGGCCCGCACGGCACACCGACGGCGGTCAGCTCCTCGAACCACCGGTCGGCGGTACGGGTCCCCAGCGGCCCGGTGAGAGCGGCGACCAGCTCCTCCCGGTGGGCGACCCGGGCGGTGTTGGTGGCGAATCGGGGATCTTCGGTCAGCTCCGGCAGACCGAGCCCCTCGCACAGGGACCGGAACTGCCGGTCGTTGCCGACGGCGAGGACCAGCGGCCGGTCCAGCGCCTCGAACACCTCGTACGGGGCGATGCTCGGGTGCCGGTTGCCCATCGCGCTCGGGACGACACCGGCCCCGAGGTGGGCCGCCGCCTGGTTGGTGAGCGCCGACAGCAGGGAGGACAGCAGGGAGACCTCGACCCGCTGCCCCTCGCCGGTGCGCTCCCGGTGCCGGAGGGCGGCGAGGACGCCGAGGCCCGCGTGGAGCCCGGTGATGACGTCGACCAGGGCGACCCCGGCCTTCATGCCCTGGCCGTTCGGTTCGCCGGTCACGCTCATCAGCCCGCCCATGGCCTGGACAAGCAGGTCGTAGCCGGGCAGCCGGGCGCCCTCCGCGGCTCCGAAGCCGGTCACCGAGCAGTAGACCAGCCCCGGATTGCCCGCCCGCACGTCCTCGTACCCGAGACCGAGCCGGTCCATCGTGCCGGGGCGGAAGTTCTCCACGAGCACGTCCGCGCGGTCCACGATCGCGCGCGCCGCGGCCAGGCCCTCGGGGTCCGCGAGGTCGAGCGCGACGGAACGCTTGTTCCGGTTCACCCCGAGGAAGTACGTGGCCTCCCCGTCGGCGAACGGCGGGCCCCACGCGCGCGTGTCGTCGCCTGAACCCGGCCGCTCGATCTTGATCACGTCCGCGCCGAGGTCGGCGAGGAGCATCGTCATGTACGGCCCGGCCAGCACGCGCCCGAAATCGGCGACGACGATCCCCGACAGAGCGCCCGGCTCCGTCGGACCCGGCTGATCTGCGCGCATGCCGTTCTCCCTCACTGGCGATCGGATCCCATCGGACCGTACGGTTCGGACATCGGATTTTCAATACTGGATCCAATATCCGATCTACGGCTACGCTTCGGCTCGCCGAGTCGCCACAGCCGCCAGGAGGCCGTCCGTGAAGTCGCAGTCGTCGTCACAGTCCAGCTCCGCTCCCGTCCACCCCTTCGACCTGCTCGCCGTCGACGGACTGCTGACCGACGAGGAGCGCGAGATCCGCCGCACCATCCGCGCCGTCGCCGACCGCGAGCTGCGTCCGCACGTCGCCGGCTGGTTCGAGAAGGGCGAGATCCCCGCCCGCGAACTCGCCCGCACCCTCGGCGGCATCGGCGTGCTCGGCATGCATCTGGAGGGCTACGGCTGCGCGGGCACCAACTCCGTCGCGTACGGCCTCGCCTGTCTGGAACTGGAGGCCGTGGACTCCGGACTGCGCTCCCTGGTCTCCGTGCAGGGCTCCCTCGCCATGTACGCGATCTGGAAGTACGGCTCCGAGGAGCAGAAGCGGCGCTGGCTGCCGAAGATGGCGGCGGGCGAGTACATCGGCTGCTTCGGCCTCACCGAGCCCGACGCCGGCTCGGACCCCGGCGCCATGCGCACCCACGCCAAGCGGGACGGCTCCGACTGGGTGCTCAACGGCACCAAGATGTGGATCACCAACGGCTCCGTGGCCGATGTCGCCGTCGTCTGGGCCCGTACCGAGGACGGCGTGCGCGGATTCCTCGTCCCGGCGGGCACTCCCGGGTTCAGCGCCCCGGAGATCAAGATGAAGCTGTCGCTGCGGGCCAGCGTCACCAGTGAACTGGTCCTGGAGGACGTGCGCCTCCCGGCCGACGCGATGCTTCCCGACGCCCGTGGCCTCTCCGGTCCGCTCGGCTGCCTCAACGAGGCCCGGTTCGGAATCGTCTTCGGCGCCCTCGGCGCCGCCCGCGACTGCCTGGAGACGGCGATCTCCTACGCCCGCGACCGGATCGTCTTCGCCCGCTCCCTCGCCTCGTACCAGCTGACGCAGCAGAAGCTCGCGGACATGTCCGTCGAACTGGGCAAGGGCATGCTGCTCGCCCTCCACCTCGGCCGCCTCAAGGATGCGGGGACGCTCACCGCCGAGCAGGTGAGCGTGGGCAAGCTGAACAACGTGCGCGAGGCCATCGGCATCGCCCGCGAGTGCCGCACGATCCTGGGCGCCAACGGCATCACCCTGGAGTACCCGGTGCTGCGGCACGCCAACAACCTGGAGTCGGTGCTCACCTATGAGGGCACGAGCGAGGTCCACTCCCTGGTCATCGGCAAGGCCCTCACCGGCGAACAGGCCTTCCGCTGAGCGAGCCCGGAGCGGCCCCCGGGCCGAGCGGGCCGTAGCGGCTCCCCGGTCGAACCGGGCCGAAGCGGCCCCCCCGGCCGGCTGGAGCGTGCGCGCTCGGCCGGGGGAGCCGACGCGTCCGCTCAGCCCGCCGTCACACGGCCGAGGAAGGCGTCCAGGTTGCCCATGAGACGGGTGACCTGCTCGTCGAGGGACAGGGACTCCTCGTGGCGCCGGTGGCGCAGCTTCGGCTGCCGCTTGCCCCGGACGTAGAGGGAGCAGGCCAGGTCGGAGCAGAGGTAGATCCCGACCGTGTTCCCCTCACGGCCGCGGGGGCCGGCGAGCGGCGCCACGAGCAGCGTGACGCCCGAGGAGGCGTGCCCGGTCAGACACACCTGGCACATGCTCGACTTCACCGCGCTGGTCCGGCCGGCCGCGGGAACCCGCAGGCTCACCCCGACCGGCCCGTCCGGGCGGGGCACCACCAGATGCGCCCGGAGCGGCGCGCCCGGGTCGATCCAGCCGAGGAAGTCCAGGTCGTCCCAGGGGAGTTCGGCGAAGTCGAGCGGCAGCTTGAGGCGGGCCGCCTCGCCCTTGGTGCTGTTCACGAAGGACGCGCGGATCTGCTTGTCGGTCAATGGTTCCACTCGGTGGACCGTACACGGGCCCCCTGGGGCGGGCATCCGAAATTCGTGCTCCTCCGGAGGCCCGCGTGCGGATGCCCGGCGCCGTCAGGCCACCCAGTCCGGGAGCGCGGGGGCGGCGAAGCGGCCCGGGGCGCCGTCGAGGGCCGCCGCGAGCCGTTCCGCCGCCGGCTCGTACACCTCCGCCGGCAGCGTGTACGGGAGGCGGAGCCGGTGCTCGTGCGTACCGGGGTCCACACCGAACCGGGCGCCGCCCTCGACCCGCACCCCGTGCCGCAACGCGCGCGTGGCGAGGCCCGAGGCGACCGGCCGGCCCAGGTCGATCCACAGGCACATCCCGCCCGGCGGCACCGTCCAGCGCCATTCCGGCACATGGCGGCCCAGGGCCGAGGTCAGCGCGTCGCGGCGCAGCCGCAGCTCCTCGACGCGGCGCGGCAGGATCACGTCGAGCCGGCCCATCAGGGCGACGGCCACCAGCTGGTCGAGTACCGAACCGGACAGGTCGGCGGTGATCCGTACCCTGGCCAGCTCGGTCACGACCCGGGACGCGGCCCGCACCCAGCCGACCCGGAGCCCGCCCCAGCAGCTCTTGCTCAGGGAGCCGACGGAGACGATCTGCTCGCCGTCCCCGCCGGCGGCCGTCGCCGCGAAGGGCAGTGGCGCGGGCACGTCCAGGGCGATGTCCGTCAGCGTCTCGTCCACCACCAGCCAGGTCCCGGTGGACCGCGCGGCGCGCGCCAGGTCGCGGCGCTGCTCCTGCGGCATCAGGTGTCCGGTCGGATTGTGGAAGTCCGGGATCAGATAGGCCAGGCGCGGCGCGGTCTGCCGGAGCGCGGCGTCCACGAGCCCGGTGTCCCAGCCCGCCTCCGTGACCGGCACCGGGGTGATGCGGAGCATCCGGCTCCGCATCGCGTCGAGGGCGTTGGTGTACGAGGGGTTCTCGGCGAGCACCCGGTCGCCGGGTCGGCCCAGCAGCGAGAGCACCAGCGAGAGCGCCTGCTGGGCGCCCGTGGTGACGAGGATCTGTTCCGGCAGGGTCGGCAGCCCGCGCGCGGTGTAACGCTCGGCCACGGCGGCGCGCAGCGCGGGCAGCCCGAACGGGTGATAGCCCTGCGAGCCCGCGTAGCGGGGCAGCTCGGCGGCGGCGGCGGTGAGCGCGGCGGACAGCTCGTCCGCCGGGGCCTCGGGCGCGGCCAGGGCGAGGTCGATGGCGGTTCCCGTGCCGTCGTGGAAGGCGCGGAGCGCGGTCGGCGCCTGCCCGTCGGGGAGCGCGGTCCAGGTGCCCGCGCCGCGCCGGCTGTGCGCGTAACCGCTCTCCCGGAGCAGGTCGTACGCGCCGGTCACGGTCGTCCTGCTGACCGCGAGCACGGTGGCGAGTTCCCGCTCGGCCGGCAGCCGGAGGCCCAGGGCCACGCGCCCGTCGAGCAGCGCCTCGCGCACCGCCCGGGCGAGCTCCCGGTAGCCGAAGCGGCCGTCGGCGGGCGGGGTGAGCAGCGACGCGAGCTGGCGGCCCGTAAGAGTGCGGTCCACAGTGCGGACCACGCGTGCCATTGCCATGCCAATCACTCCTCATTGGCTCTGCTGTCCGGGCCAATAAGGTTACAGACTCCTTTCAGTGGCCTGGTGGCCGCATTCGGGAAAGGAGACACATCGATGTCCGGACACTTCACCGACCGCGACGAGCGGATGTGGCAGCGAAAGACCGAGGAGAGGGCGGCGCGACCCCTGCCGCTCGGAGCCTGGCTGAAAACACTGCGCACCCGACCCGGGCCGACCCGGGCCCTCCGGCCGGAGCGGCCGGAGCGGCCGGAGCAGGCCCCCGGCTCGCCTCGGGTCCGGCCCTCCGGGCGGACACCCGCGCCCGCCCGCCCCCGTCCCGCAGAACAGGCGTGAACGGGGCTCCGGCGGGCCCCGTCGGCCGCGTCGTCGTCGGGGTGACCGGATCGCTCGCCTCGCTCGCCGCCCTGCGGTGCGCGACCGCCCTCGCCCGGCGTGACGGCGTCCCCGTCCTCGCGGTTCTCGCCCGGGAGCCTCCGGAGGGCGAGGTGCTGTACGCCCGACCGGGCCTGGGCGTGCACCTGGGCCGAGGACGCCCGCCGCCGTCTGGAGGACGCCTTCGTCGAGGGGCTCGGCGGCCTCCCCGCGGATGCGGTCCTGGGGAGCCGGGTGGTCAGGGGCGCCCCGGCTGCGGCGCTGTGCGCGACGGCCGACCGCCCGGCGACCCGCTGGTCCTCGGCTCCGCACCGAGCCGGTCCCGGTGGGGGCGGCTGCGGCGCCGCCCGGTCGGTGGTCGTCAGGTCGCCGGCGAACTGTTCGTCACGGGCCCGGACCGCGGACCCGAGGACTCGGTCGATGATTCCGTCGCGGCCGAGGACTGCGTCGACGGTGACGAGGCGGTCGACGGCGGAGTCAGGCTCGACGGCGGCGAGGTGTCCGAGGGGGAGGTCGACGGCGATACGGACGGAGGGGTCGTCGGCGAGGAGGGCGAGACGGACGGAGAGGTGGATGTCGAAGCCGAGGTGGACGGCGACGTCGACGGGGACGTGGTCGGCGGGGAAGTCGGCTTGTCGTGCCTGCCGTGGTCGCCGTGCTGCCGTGCGAACCAGCTGTCGTCCTGCGGGTCGTACACCACGAAGACGTTCACGACCGTCACCGACGGCGCCACCACGACCACCTGGCTGGACTGGAAGCCCGGCCACGGGGTGCCCGTCGTCCTGGGCGACTTCTGTGCCACCGGATCGGTCAGCGGATTCCCGCAGGCGCAGCGCACCCGGGGCACCCCGTGACCGTCGACCATCACCGCGGTGCCGGACTGGAGAACCGCCTGATAGGTGGTGGCGGAGCCGTCCTTGAAGCCGTGGTTCGTCACCCGGGTGTCGGCGCGGAGCTGAAGCGGGGTCAGCGAGCGCAGATAGCCCGGCACGTCGGCGGCGGAGATGCCGATGACCGAGGCGAAGGCCGCGTTCTTCGCGGGCTCGCCCGAGAGGTAGCGCACCTGCTGCTCCACGTCGCAGCTGCTCACCGACTTGGTCCCCCCGTAGAGGCCGGGGGTCGACCCCGAGACCCTGGTGGTCGCCGAAGCGGTACGGGGCGGCAGCGAGGCCGGTGAGGCGGAGGCTCCCTCGGTGCGGGCCGTCGACCTGGTGAACGGGTCGGGCCCGGAGGCGGCGGCGTTCTGGAGGAAGACCTCGCCGCCGCCGGAACCACCCGCCGTGTCGCCCTTGTGGTCGGGGCGGTTGGCGAGGACGACGGCGAGCGCCGCGACCGCGACCAGAACGGCGGTGACCGAGGCGACCTTCGGGACGGAGCGCCACCAGGGGCCCTTGCCGTGGCCGCCGTTCCCGCCGGCACCGGGGCCGTCGCCGTCCGCGCCGCCGGGTCCGCCCGGGGTGCCGCCGCCGCTTCCGGGGCCGCCCCCCGACGAGCCGCCGCCCGAGCCGTCGCCGCCCCCCGAACCGTCGTGGGGTGGGCCGGGGGGCGGCGGGGGACCGGCGTTCCCGGGGCGTGTACTCGGGCCCGAGAGGGGGCCGGAGGGGGGACCTGTGGGCGGGACCGACGGTGGGCCGGACGGTGGGTGGGAAGTCACGTTTTTCCCTTTCTTCCGTTCCGGGCTCATTGTGTGCGCCGGACGGCACCCGTCCGCAAGCGGAGACGACTCCGTACGCCTCCCCGGCCGACTCCGTACGCCTCCCGGCCGACTCCGTACGCGGGCGCAGCCGACTCCGCGCCCGGCGCATGCTCCTCACGTACGCGCCCGGCGCATGCGCGCCTCACGTACGCGCGCTGGAGCCGTCTCCCCGTCCCTCCGGTCCGCCAAGCGGCCCGACTCCACCGGTACTAGCGTGGGCAGGGTGAGCAGTCGGCCCTCCACCCCCAGCTCCGCACCGCCCGCCGCGACCGCGGGCGGCCAACTCGCCCGCATCGGCCTCCAGGTCCTGGCGGCGGTGGTCGCCGGCTATGTCGCCATGGGCGTCGTCGCGGCCCTCGGCCTCTGGGCCGCGGGCGCCGGTGACCTGCCAGGCGGCTTCACCGCGATCCTGGCCGCGGTCGTCGTCCTGGCCTCGGGCGGCAAGGTCGAACTCGCCGGCGACGCCGGGTCCCTGGCCGGAGCCCAGGCCGCGCTGACGGCCATGCCCCTCACCGTCACCCTGGTGGGCGCACTGGTCACCGGATTCTGCTTCCTGCGCCCCCTGCGCCACCACGCCGTCACCACCTCCCGCGAACTGGGGTTCCGCGCCGCGAGCACCGTCGTCCTCTGGCTGGCGGCCCTTGCGGGCCTCTCCGCGATCGCCCGGCACGACTTCCCGATCACCCTGCCCGGCGGCGACACCCAGGGGGCCCTCATGGACCTCTTCGGCAAGCTCCTCGACGCCGTGAACCCCACCGTCGGCTTCCGCACCGACCTCGGGCCCACCCTGTTCTACGGGCTTCTGTGGATCCTCGGCGTCCTCGTCATCGCCCTGCTCGTCTCGCGCAGCACCCCGCTGCCACCCCGGCTCGTCCGCTACCAGGAACCCGTCCGGCCCGCCGCCCACGCGATGCTCCTCCTGGTCCTCGCGTACGTGGTCGTGGGCCTCGTCATCGGCCTGGTCGTCGCGGCGACCAAGGGGCACACCGCGGAGACCTTCGCCGTCCTCCTGCTCGGACTGCCCAACGTCTCCTGGCTCGCCCTCGGCGTCGGCATCGGCGGCTCCTGGGAGGGCACGGTCAACGGACCCTTCGGGCTTCCCATGCCGCAGGTCCTCGACGCCGTCCTGAGGCAGGGCGGCGGTACGCGGGAGAACCCCGACCTCTCGACCGTCGACCTCGGCTCACTGGCCGCGCAGGACGGCCGGGCCTGGTGGCTGCTCCCCGTCGCCGCCGTCCTCGTCCTCGCCGTGGCCTTCGTGGCGGCCGTACGCTCCCCGGCCCGGGTCCGGCCGTGGCAGCACGCACTGCACCTCGGCATCGCGTTCGCACTGACCATGCTGGTCGTCACCCCGCTCACCCTGGTCGACGCGCACTTCGGACTCTCGGTGCTCGGCATCGGCGAACTCGAATCGCTCGGCGGGGAGGTGGTGCTGCGCCCGCAGGTGTGGAAGACGGCCGGTTTCGCCCTGCTCTGGGGCCTCGCCTTCGGCTTCGTGGGCAGCCTGTTGGCCTCGCGGGTGCACCGTAAGGGCGAGGTGGAGAGCGGCGGAGGCGGGACGTAGGGACGAGAGCTCGGCAAGACCGCGCTCCCCGAACGGCCCTACAGCTCCCGGAACACCGGCCGTGCCCACGCGGGCGGGTCGCGCGGTGGACCGACCGGCTCGACCCGCTTCCCCGTGACCGATCCCGTTTCGCCCGAGGAGAGGGCGGCGCGCAGTTCCGCGACGAATTCCAGACAGGTCCCGTACCGCTCCTCGGGGGTCTTCGCCAGCGCCCTCGCGAACACCGCGTCCGCCGCGGCCGGCAGCCCCGGCCGGACCTCGGAGAGCGGCGGAGGAGGGTCGTACTGCTGCGCCCACAGCACCGCCCAGTCGGTGTCGCGGCGGAACGGCGGCGCCCCTGTCAGGGTCTCGAAGACCACGCAGGCGAGCCCGTACACGTCGCAGCGGCCGTCCACCGGCTTGCCCGAGATCTGCTCGGGCGCCACGTAGTCCAGGGTGCCGACGAACTCGCCCACGGTCGTGAAACCGGTCAGCGAGAGCGACTTCTTCGTCAGGCCGAAGTCCGTGAGGTAGACGTGCTCGGGGTGGTCGCCGTCGGTGCCCTCGGCGACCAGGATGTTGCCGGGCTTCACGTCCCGGTGCACCAGGTTGTGCGCGTGTGCCGCGTCCAGCGCCGACGCCACCTGTACGGCGATCCGCCCGGCCTTCACGGGGGACAGCGGGCCCTCCCGGTCGAGCAGGGCCACCAGGTCCTGCCCGGCCACGTACCGCATGGCGATGTACAGCACGCCCTCCGTCTCGCCCGCCTCGAAGACCGGCACGATGTGCGGGTGGTCGATGGAGGCGGCGACCCGTGACTCGTGGGCGAAGCGCTTGCGGAAGGTGTCGTTGCGGGCCAGCTCGGGGGCGAGCAGCTTGAGCGCCACCGTTCGGTCGAGCCGCAGGTCACGCGCCCGGTAGACGACCGCCATGCCGCCGCGACCGATCTCGCCCTCCACGCGGTAGCCCGCGATCTCCTTCCCGAGGAGGCCCGAGGGGCGCCCCGCGAGGAGTTCCGGGTCGTCGTCGCGCGGTCCGCCGGCCATCATTCCTCACCGGACGGGGCGGGGGGCGTCTCCACGACCTGCGTCGGCGGCGGTGGTCCGGCCGGCACCTGGGCGACCACCTGCGTCGGCTCGTGCGCCACGGGTACGGCACGGGTCCGCTCGTCCTCGTTCGCGTCCTCGTCGGCTTCGCCGGGCGGCCCGGACACCTCGGTGTCGGTTCCGGCGCCGGAATCCGGGTCGGTGGCGGTGAATCCGGCGGCGGCAGCGGGCACGGGGGAGTCCGAAGGTGAAGGTGCGGGCGAGGGTGAGGGCGTGGCGGCGGCCGAGGGCGCGGCGGAGGCGACGTACGTACTGAGGCCCACGCCGTCGCAGTACACCCAGCGCTCGTGCTCGGCGTCGTACAGCCACACCGACTCGCCGTCGACGACCATGCCGACCCGCAGGCCCCGCGTCCGCAGCCGGAACTGCTCGCCGTCCAGCCGCTGTGCGCCCAGTTCCTCCGCGGCGCGCCGGTAGCGGGCGAGCGCGCCCTCGGCGCGGGCGATCAGCGGGCGTGGATCGGCGGTCCTCGTGAGCGGCCGGCCCGCCGCCGGGGGGTCCTCGGGCACGGAGACGAGCAGCCGCGCGTCCACCCATGCCGTCCACCCGTTGGCGCACTGGATCCGCCCCCAGTCGCCCGCCCGCTCCTCCAGGCGCACCGGCAGGAACGCGTCGAGCGGCGTCGTGGGCAGCCCCGGGTCCGGTGCCTCCCAGGCGGAGAGTCCGTCGCGCGGCACGACGTGGGTGGGCCGGAAGTCCGGCACGTACTCGGGTACGGGGACGCTCACGGGGCCTACCTCCGCATCACGACCGGCTCGTGGCGCCGCAGGAGCCGCGCCACGACCAGACCGAGGACGAGACAGAGCACGACCAGCATGCCCATGTCGAACAACCAGGCCTCCGCCGTGTGATGCATCAGGGGATCCGCCGTCTTCTCGCTCGGTGCGACCTTCCCGATGTCGATCGTCGCTCCCATCGCCGCGAACGCCCAGCGCGAGGGCACCAGCCAGGCCAGCTGCTCCAGGACGGGGGTGCCCCGTACCGTCAGGAGGGCGCCGCAGAACACCACCTGCACGATGGCGAGGAGGACGAGCAGTGGCATCGTCACCTCCTCCTTGCGCACGAGCGCCGACACGAACAGGCCGAGCATCATCGCGGTGAAGGCGAGCAGGGCGACGGCGAGGGTGATCTCGATGAGCGGGGGCATCAGGACGCCCTTGCCGTCGGGCACGTTCAGCGGGACGCCGATCAGGGCCACCAGGGTCAGGACCACCGACTGCACGACCGTGATCAGCCCCAGGACCACCACCTTGGAGGCGAGGTACGCGGAGCGGGACAGCCCGACGGCTCTCTCGCGCCGGTAGATCGTGCGTTCCTTGACCAGCTCGCGCACGGCGTTCGCCGCGCCCGTGAGGACCCCGCCCACACAGAGGATCAGCAGGACGTTCAACGTCGACTCGGGGTTGAAACTGCCCTCGGACAGGGCCCTGGCCATCGCGCCCATCACGAACGGCAGCGCGATCATGATGACGAGGAAGGTGCGGTCGGCGGAGAGCGCTGCCGCATATCGCCGTACGAGGGTCCGCAGCTGGGAGGACCAGCTCTGCGCCTTGGGAGGGCGTGCGGGCTCGTGGCCGACGGGGACGGCGGGACCACCGGGGGACACGGGGCTGCCGGGACTGCCGGGGGAGACAGGGGATACGGGGTTGGCGGGGACGGGAACGTCCGGGCGGGCCGTCGCGTCCGTGACGTACCGGCGGTGGAAGCCGGAGGACCGGAACTGCCCGGCCCAGTCGCGGTCCCGGTCGTTCTCGAAGGCCTCGAAGGCCTCCGGCCACTGCGCGAAACCGAAGAAGCCGAGGGCGTCCTCGGGCGGCCCGTAGTAGGCGATCCGGCCGCCCGGGGCGAGCACCAGCAGCCGGTCGCACACGTCCAGACTGAGCACGCTGTGGGTGACCACGACGACCGTCCGCCCGTCGTCCGCGAGCCCGCGCAGCATGTGCATCACGGACCTGTCCATGCCCGGGTCGAGGCCGGAGGTCGGCTCGTCGAGGAAGAGGAGCGACGGCTTGGTGAGCAGTTCGAGGGCGACGCTCACCCGCTTGCGCTGGCCGCCGGAGAGACTGTGGATCGGCTGGTCCGCACGCTCCACGAGCCCCAGCTCGCGGATCACCTCGTCCACCCGCGCCTGCCGCTCGGCGCGCACGGTGTCCTCGGGGAAGCGCAGCTCGGCGGCGTAGCCGAGGGCGCGGCGCACGGTGAGCTGGAGGTGCAGGATGTCGTCCTGCGGGACGAGCCCGATGCGCTGCCGCAGCTCGGCGTAGTCCCGGTACAGGTCACGTCCGTCGTAGAGCACGGTGCCCCGGTCGGCGGGACGCTGGCCGGTGAGCGCGCCGAGGAGCGTCGACTTTCCGGCGCCGGACGGCCCGACGACGGCGAGCAGGCACTTCTCGCCCACCGGGAACGACACCTCGTCGAGGAGCGTGCGGCGACCGTGGTCGACGGTGACGGCGAGCGACCGTACGTCGAGGGACACCTCGCCGGTGTCGGTGAACTCGACGAGCTGTCCGCCGATCAGGCAGAACGCGGAGCGCCCGATGCCGACGATGTCGGCCGGTGTCACGCGGGCGTCGACGACGGGGCGGCCGTTGAGGAAGGTGCCGTTGTGGCTGCCGAGGTCGTGGATCCAGTACGTGCCGTCCGGGTGCGCGCGGAGCTCGGCGTGGCGCCGGGAGACGACCAGGTCGGAGACGACGAGGTCGTTGTCGGAGGCACGTCCGATACGGATGCTGTGGGCCGGCAACGGCCGCACGGAGGTCGGCCGCCGGAAGGTGCCGGTGGCGCCGGGATGGGCGACGGAGGGAGGTGGGGCGGGTTGGCGTTCTCGGGCTACGGCGGGGGCGGGGGGCTCGGGAGGCTGTAGGTCGGGGGCGACCGGGGGAGGGTGGAATTCGGGCTCCACGGGGGCGCTGGGGGCCTCGGGTTCCGCGGACGCGCGCCGGGCATCGGGTCCTGCCGGGGAGCTGCTTGCGTCGGGCTCTGCCGGGGCCTGACTTGCCACGGGCTCTGCCGGCGCTCGCCGGGCCTCGGGCTCCACCGGCGCTTTCCCGGCCTCGGGTGTCGCCGGCGCTCCCCTGGCCTCGGGTTCCGCCGGCGCGCTCGCCGAAAGCACCGCGCGGGGGCCGTCCGCCGGATGCCCGAACCGTACGACCGTCCCGGGGCCGACCTCCCGCGCCCCGGCCACCCGCGTACCGTCCGTGAAGGTTCCGTTCGTGCTGCCCTCGTCGGTCAGGGTCCAGCGGGCGCCCACGGCGCCGAGCACCGCGTGGTGCCAGGACGCCCGGGCGTCCGCCAGCACGACATCGCTGGTGGGGTCGCGCCCGATGCGATAGACGCGGCTCGGGTTCATGCGCGTTGCGTCCCCGTCGATCTCGAGGACCAGATCAGGCGCCGCGGGCGCGACGGGTCGCTCTCCCATGCATGAATTTTATCCGCCGGCGCTCTTCCCTGCCCGGGATGCGAGCGCCGGTAGGGTGGGCGTCCGCCGCGGGACGCGGCCCTGACGAAGGAGGAGGCACCCGTGCCGAAAGGTGTCACCAGGCGGCGGCCCCGTACCCGCGCGGCGCTTCTGAGGGCCGCCCTGGAGACCTTCGCCGAGCACGGCTTCCACGCGACGACGATCGAGCAGATCTGCGAGCGCGCCGGATACACGCGGGGGGCGTACTACTCGAACTTCGCCAGCAAGGAAGAACTCTTCCTCGCCCTGTTCGACGAGCACAGCGACCGGACGGTGCGGAGGCTCGCGGAGTCGATCGACGCGCTGACGGCGGAGGAGTACACCCTGACCCGGCTCGCGGAACTCGCCGCCCGCGTCGAACCGGATGAGCGGGACTGGTACCTGGTCACCACGGAGTTCACCCTGCACGCGATCCGTGACCCGCAGGCCGCTTGGGTGCTGGCGCGCCACGACGAGCGGCTGCGGGCCGAGATCGCCCGTGGTCTCACCCTCGTCCTGCGCCGGGCGGGACGCGAACTGACCGTGGACGCCGACCGGTTCGCGCGGCTCCTGATCGCCCTGCGCGAGGGCGGACTCGCGCAGAGCTATGTGGAACCGGCGGAGCTGCCGCCCGGCACTCTGGAACGACAGTTCCTCGCGCCGCTCCTGGAGGTGTCCACGAGGGAGGTCCCGGGCGGCCCGACCGCGAACGGTCAGTCGAACAGATCCGGGTCGGACGCGGTGATCTGATCCCACAGGGGGCGCGCCTGGAACCAGCCGGCCAGGTGGCCGCCGATCTGCTCCCGGGTGAGCAGCGCGGTCTCGCGGTCGATCAGCTGCGGGGTGCCCGCGGCCATCGCGAGCAGCTGTGCCTGGCAGGAACGCTCCATGGTGACGAACCACCAGACGGCCTCGGCGACGGAGTGTCCGACCGTCAGCAGGCCGTGGTTCTTGAGGATGACCGCCTTGTGGTCGCCGAGGGCCTTGGCGACGCGCTCGCCCTCCTCGGTCTCGTTCACGACGCCCCGGTAGTCGTCGTAGACGCCGTGGTCCTCGAAGAACGCACAGGCGTCCTGGGTGATCGGGTCGAGGGGGATGCCCAGGCTGGAGAACGCCTTGCCGTGCAGGGAGTGCGAGTGCGCGGCGGCGATGGCGTCGGGCCGGGCGGCGTGGACGCGCGAGTGGATGACGAACGCGGCCCGGTTCACGGGCCGGCGCCCTTCGAGGACGGTCCCCTCGTGGTCGACCAGGATCAGGTCGGAGGTCTTGATCTGGGTGAAGCTCATCCCGAACGGGTTGACCCAGAAGGCGTTCGGGTCGCCGGGATCGCGGACGGTGATGTGCCCGGCGACGCCCTCGGAGAAGCCGAACCGGCCGAAGATCCGGAATCCGGCGGCGAGTTGCTCCTTGCGGTAGGCGCGCTCCTCCTCGACGGACCCGAAGGCGGGAGGCAGCGGAAGGACGGCCCCCTCGGGCAGCGGCCCGACGGCGGCGGCGAGCGCGGGCGGAACGGTGCTCATGACGGCTCCTCGAAGAGAGGTGGGACATGACGGGGGCAGTGGGTGCAGCGCGCCAAAAGATACAGAGGCGTATCCGATACGACAATGGATCGAGGAACGGTCGGGCAGCCGGTCAGCCGGAGTCCGGCGCCCCGAACCGGGCCAAGCAGTGCCACACCCGCTTCACGTCCTGGGGGTCGTACCGCCCGGACCCGGCCGCCTCCTGCACGATCCGGGGGTCGAGCCACCCGTCGACGGAGATGCGGGCGGCGAGTTCCACGTACCGCCGACCGCGGAATCCGGGGTGCTGTCGCAGCACGTCGACGGACACCCGAAAGCCGCGGTGCCACTCGACGGGACAGGGCAGCTGGCGCGAGGCCGCCTCCACCTCCGTACCCCGGTGGCTCGGATCGAGCACCAGGGCCTCCACGTCGCGCCCGATCACGACGGGGCCGTGGATCTGCGCCTCGATGTAGTCGTCCAGCGGGTCCTGGTCGTCGGCCTCCGCGAGCGAGATCAGGTTCATCCGGGAGGCGACGCCGAAGTGGGTGGGTTCGAGGTAGCTGTCGGGGTAGCAGAAGGTCGCCCGCTGGAGGGTGGCGGCGGCCAGGCGCAGATGGGCGGAGCCGAAGCGGGGTGCGGCGCCGACGGGCCGGCGGCGGAAGTCGAGGGCGCCGTAGACGGGACGGGAGTCGGCGGGGGCCTGGTCGTAGGCCGCACCGAAGATGCGGCTCTCCCAGCGGTGGCGGTCCCCGCCGGGGTGGGCGGTGAGGCCTCCGTTGCTGGTGCCGGTGACGAACTGGGAACGGTAGACCCCGTCGTCGGCGAGCAGGGGGAGGAAGTGCGGGTGGAAGTTCAGGGTGACCCGCAGGGACGGATCGAGCGGATCGCCGTCGGCGCGCGCGGCCACATGGGCGAGGGCGCGTCGCGCGTGGGCGTGGGTTTGGGAGGGAGTGTCCGCCGGGTCGTGCCGCGGTGTCCCGGGTGGCTTCGTCGTCATGGGGCAGTGTGCCGGACGGCGGGGCTTGCGGCCCAGTGATTTCGGTGGCTACGGTCACGCGGGGGCAAGCGCTTGCTGTCCGACTGCTCCGCCCCGTCCGGCCCCAGCTTGGAGTGCACCGCGTGCCCACCCCAGACGTCCTGATCTACACCCGAACCGCCGGCTACCGCCACGACTCGATCCCGGACGGCGCCGTCGCGCTCACCGAGCTGGCGGGGGAACTCGGACGCCCGGCCGAGGTCACCGAGGACCCGGGCGCGTTCACCCCGGGGCGACTGGCCCGGTGCGCGGTCGTCGTGCTGCTGTCCACGACCGGGAACGTCCTGACCGCCGAAGGGCGTGCCGCGTTCGAGTCGTACCTGAGGGGCGGCGGCGCGCTGCTCGCCGTGCACGCGGCGGCCAACGCCGAGCCGGACTGGCCCTTCTACGGCCGGCTCCTCGGCACCCGCTTCGCCGGCCACCCGGAGATCCAGCGCGGAACGGTACTGGTCGACGCCCACGACCACCCGGCGACAGCCCCGCTCCCGGAACGCTGGACGTGGACGGACGAGTGGTACAACTTCACGTCCGACCCCAGGGAGGGTGAAGTCCCGGGCGTGCGGGTCCTCGCCCGAGCCGACGAGACCACCTACCGGGGCGGGACCCACGGCGAAGACCACCCGCTCGTCTGGTGCCGCCAACTGGACCGGGGCCGCGTCTTCTTCACGGCCCTCGGCCACGCCTCGGAAACCTATCGAACCCCCCTCTTCCGGGCCCACTTGAAGGGCGCTCTGACCTGGCTGACGGCGTAGGCGCAAGGCAATGGGGCCCCTGCCGAGGTGGCAGGGGCCCGTGGTGCTCAGCGTCGAGGAGAACCGGGGCCCGTCCTGGACGAATGGCATCCTGGCCGCCGGGGTCGCCTACCGTCTGCTGCCGCCCGACGGCCCGGTCTCACCTCAGGTGCCGGGCGAAGAACCGGGCGCCGGGGTCGAGTTCGAACTGCGGGACGCCGGTGTGCCCGCCCATGTTGGCGTGCAGCGTCTTCTCCCTGGAGCCGAAGGCGTCGAACAGGTCCAGGGCGGCCTGCCGGTCGTTTCCTTCGTCGTCCCACTGCAGCAGGACGTGCAGCGGAATGGTGACCTGGCGGGCCTCCTCGAACATGACGGCGGGCACGAGACTCCCGGCGAAGAACCCGGCGGCCACGATGCGAGGTTCGACCACCGCGAGGCGGACACCGATGGAGATCACGCCTCCCTCGTACCCGACCGGGCCGCCGACCTCGGGCAGAGCGAGGAGGGCGTCCAGGGCCGCCTGCCATTCCGGGACCGCCTTGTCGACGAGCGGGAGGACGAGCGCGTCGATGATCTCGTCGCTGACGGGCTCACCGGCCTCCATCGCCCGGCGCAGGTCGGCGCGGGCCTCCTCGGTGGCGTCCCAACGGGGCCGGTCACCGCTCCCGGGAAGCTCGATGGTGGCCGAGGCGAAGCCGTACTCCGCGGCGTAGTACCGGGCCCGCCCGGCCAGCCGCGGGTACATCCGGCTCAGTCCGAGAGGGGGGTGGCCGATCAGGATCAGCGGCACCGGTTCGGACGAGGAGGCGGGCGTCCACAGGATGCCGGGGATCTCGCCGAGGGTGAGTTCGCGCTCGAGGACGCCGTCGTCGAGGCGCCGTTCAGAAGTGAAGTGCATGGTCGTGCCTTTCGGGAGAGCTCATGTACGGCGCTCCCGGACGACCTACCGCCCGACCGTGACCCCGGAGGGGAGCACCCATGTCGATACTGCGTTCACGGGTACCACCTCCTCGTTCTCTCACACGGCCTCCGGAAACGTAGCAGTGGCAGCGGTGGTCCGCCAAGCGGGCTTTCGGGGCTCCGTGACGGGACGGCACGGAGCCCGAACACCATGTCGTCAGCAGCCGAATATCGTCACGGCCTCCATGCCCTCGCGGGCGGCGCCCCAAGGCGGTGAGATCTGGAAGTCGTCGCCGACCCGTGGCATGTCGGGCCGAGGTCCCGATGGTCGCGATCGAGATACCGAACCCCAATCCCGAGATGCATAAAAGGTTCATATAAAGTTGCTATGCTTCAGGTATGAGTCGCCGAGACGCCGCGCACGGCGCTTCCGATGCCATCGGGTCAGCCCTCTACGGTCTGGCCACCAGGGCCGTGAGACGCCTTCCCCGCGACATGAGCCTGACGTCCGCCACCACCTTGGCCACCCTGGACAAGACCGGCCCGCGACGGATCACCGATCTGGCGGTGGCCGAGGGCGTCACCCAGCCCGCGATGACCGTCCTGGTCCGGGTGATGGAGGAATCCGGGCTGGTCGAGCGGAAGGGCGATCCCTCCGACAAGCGGGTCACGCTGGTGTGCCTGACCGACGCCGGCGCGTCGTACGTCCGGACGCGACGCCAGGCTGGTGTCGACGCGTACGCGCGGTTGATCGACGAACTCACCGGTGACGAGGTCGAGGCCTTGGCAGCAGCCCTTCCGGCGCTGCTGCATCTGGCAGAGCTCGAAAGCCACGCCCGAGAGGAGTCGGACCGGTGACCGAGTCCCAGGCTCATGACCAGCCCATGAGCACTGCCCTGATACGTTTCGAGGCACGTCTGCTGGTCCCCGCTCTGGTGTTCATCGCCCTGGTCGTGGCGGCGGTCGCCAGCCTCGGGACGCCGCTCATCACCAGCGTGGCGACCACGTTCCACGTCTCCCTCGACAGCGCGCAGTGGACGCTGACCATCGCCCTGCTCAGCGGCGCCGTCGCCACCCCCGTCCTCGGCCGGCTCGGCGCCGGCCCGCACCGGCGGGCCACGATTCTCGCCACGCTGGCGATCGTCGTCGTCGGCAGCGTGCTCACCGTGCTGCCGCTGCCGTTCGCCTGGCTTCTCGTGGGCAGGGCGGCCCAGGGCGTCGGACTCGGTCTCACGGCGCTGATGATGGGCGTGGCCCGCGACCATCTTCCCGAGGAGCGCAGCGCGGCCACGATCGCCCTGATCTCAGTGGTCTCCATCATCGGAGCCGGCGTCGGCTACCCGCTGGCCGCGCTGCTCGCCGAGTTCGGCGGACTGCGGGCCGCCTACGGCCTCGGACTGCTCGTCACCGCGATCGCCTTCGTGACCGCGTGGCGCTCCATGCCCGCAGCTCCCGAAGGCCGCTCCGCTCACGTGAACGTGGCCGGCGCGCTCGTCCTGGCGGGAGGACTGCTCCTCGTCCTGTTCCTGGCCGGCGAGAGGAGCCTGTGGAGCCGACACCTCGCCGTGGCGGTGACCCTTGCCGTCGCCGCCGTACTCCTGCTCTGCGCCTGGACCGTTTCCGAACTGCGAACCAGGACGCCGCTGATCGACGTCCGGGCGGTACGGCACCCGGCGGTCGCCGGGGCGAACATCGCCATGTTCGTCGGCGGGTGCGGCATGTACCTCCTGCTCACGCTCATCACCCGCTACGCGCAGACGCCGCACAGCGCCGGCTACGGCTTCGGACTGACCACCTTCGTGGCGGGGCTGGTCCTCATCCCGTTCTCCGTGCTGGGGTTCGTCGCCGGCAAGCTCACGCCGCGGGTCCGCGAACGGATCGACGGCCCCCTGCTCCTGGCCGGCAGCGCCGCCATCGTCGGCGGCGGGTTCGTCCTGTTCGCCACCGCCCGGTCCAACCTGGCCGAACTGCTCGCGGCCATGGGGGTGCTGGGCTTCGGCGTCGGCAGCTTCTCGGCCGCCATGCCCGGCGTCATCCTGGCCGTCACGCCCAAGAGCGAGACGTCGAGCGCCATGAGCTTCAACTACGTCGTCCGCAGCGTCGGATACTCCCTGGGCAGCGCCGTCGGCGGTCTGGTCCTGGCCGCCGGCACCGACACGGGTCGCCTCTTCCCGGACGAGGACGCCTACACGACCGCGGCGCTGGTCGGCGTGGCCGCGATGGCGATCACGACGACGGCCTGCCTCGCCCTCGCCCGCCGACGCTCACCCGAGACCGATCCGAACACCGGCACGGGTGAGGTCCGAAGGCCCATGGTGAGGGCGTGAGCTGGCGGTTTGCCTGACGGTACGGTCGGAGGGTGGAGTCGAAGAGGGTGAGCGCGTGTCCGCTGCACGGGGCCGGTGTGCGCCCTGACCACCTGGTCGGGCGGCGTCTTGAGCAAGTGGTCGCCTCGTGGCACGTGTACGGCGCGGAGGTGCCCTCCGGCCCGCTGGACGTGTGGCTGATCGACAGTGGGGCGGACGCCACGCACATCACGACAGGTTCGGACCGGCGTGTGATCGTGGAAAGGCGGGTCCCTCGCGGGATACGACATGGCGGAGCCAGGTCACGTCGAAGTGCCGCCGATCAGCGGCGAGACCCCGTTCGCGGACCACCTCGGTGAGACGGTACTGGCAGTCAGTCAAGAGGGCGGAGCCTCGGACAGCGGGCGGGTCGCGCTGGAAATCACCTTCGTCTCCGGCCGTGTCCGGTGCGAGACCCGGTCCGGAGATCTCCACCTGTCCAGTGAGTGATCAGCCCGCCAGCACCTGTGCGAACGGTGTGAGGCTGGAGTGATCACGGCGCCGCAGTCGTCCTGGATGGCCCCGTTCACCCGGCTGAGCCTGCGAGCCTTTGGGATCTGGTGAACGTGCTGCGGCGCGAGGGTGAGGCTGTGGTTCGCATGGGTCGGCCCTGGAGTCTTCTGCTGGAGGACCGGGCACGGTTGGCCGAGCGGTTGTCGTAGACGCTGACACTCGCGACGAGGTTCAGGCGGGTGGCATGAGGTCGCTCTCGCTGATCGTGTACGTCAGCGGGGGGTAGGCGAATTCTGTTTCGTTGTTCTCGCGGCGTCGGAGGCTGTAGAACTCGCGTCTCTGGTCATCGTCGGCCGGCGTGAGGCGCGTGCCCCGTGGGAGGTATGTGTGGCCGTCGCCGTATCGGACGAAGGTTCTTGATGTTCGGAAGGTGACACCCAGCCATTGGTTGCCCGTCGTCCTCGCCGATGCGTCCAGGACTATTTTGTGCCTGAGTCGCCTGTTCGAGGCGACAGAGAAAGCTACGAAACCGTTGTGGGCGAGGGGGATCTCGAACTTCTCGCCATCGGGCCCCTTCGATTCGAAGATGAGCTTCCTCGACGGGCTCGCTTCGGGGCGCTCGTAGCAGGAGAATACGGCGATATACGATTCCGTGGCCAGATCGAGGGCTTGGTCGGAGTGGCTGCCCATGGTTGTGTAGGCGTTCGTGTAGCTCTCGATGAGGGCGTTGTTGAAGCCGATCGGAAGTGCCGCACGTTCTTGAATCTGTTGCGCGAGCCGTTCATGCACCGTTTGGAAGCGCTGTGCCGGGTTGGCGTATTGGGTGGTAGTACGTACGAGAGGCACGCCACCCACCTCGTCGGTCTTGGCCAGGACGGCGCCTTGCCGGCCTTTGCCTGTGTCCTCCAGTCGAGCCGACGCGGACAGCTCCGCGAAGAGATTATCCTCGGTTGGCAGAGTGTAGGAGATGATCTCGTCCGAGATCCTAGATTCGGGGGGCAACGTAGTCTCCGGTGTTCATGCTGAAGGAAAACTTGTCGCCGTAGTCGACGAAGGACGAGGTCCTGTTCTCCTCGGCGTACAGTCTGCGCAGCTCGTTCATGCCGTCCGGGGTGGGCGGCCCCAGTTTCACCAGATCTCCGCCCGTTTTCAGGAACGTGTGGCCGTTCTTGTGAATGGCTTCCGCGCTCGAACAGCGCACCACGTATCCCAGGCGGGTCGGAAGCAACTCGGCGTCCAACGGCGAGGGCCTGATTTCGTGCGTATACAGGCGGTTGGTGGACAACGGCATGAAGAAGACGGAGCCGGGGTAGAGGGTCAGGGTGAACTGTGCGGGGAGCGCGACCCCTTCGCGTTCCTTGGTCGGCTCCTTGAGGCGGAAGTGGAGTCCGGTCAGACCGCTGGCACTCTTCACGCCGTAGTCGAAGGCGTCGTCGGCCAAGGGACGCAGCCTTTCGAGCCGGTCGTAGAAGGTACAGAAGGCCATGATGCCGTTGGCGGGCATGTCCTTGGTCTTGTCGGCGTGGGCCGAGATCTTGGCCTTGGACTCTTTGCGCTCAGTCGTGGCAAGGGTGTTGTGGTAGATCTGGGCGAGAACGTGATTCAGCGGTGCCTGGTTCCGGAAGACGGCCGCGGCCTCGCGGTTCAGGGCCTCGACGATGTCCGTGTCGGTCGGACCGAAGCTCTCGGTCGGCCCCGAGAGATTCGTGGAGCAGCGGAGCAGGCGGAAATGCAGTTCGTCATCGTTCTGTGTGACGGGCGTCAGATAGATTCCGCTGCGGTGGGCCGTTCCGGGTTTGGTGGACTCCGTCAGGGACTGGAACGTGTGCTCCGTACGGATCCGTCCGAAGTGATCGGCGTCGAGTCCGAAGAAGCGGCGATAGTACACCCCTACGCCATGTATGTGGAGGGGAACCCGGCCGAGGCCGACGGGAGTCCAGGGTTCTTCGGCGCCCTCGTGGAAACCGTGTGAGAGCTCCCGGATCGCGAATACCCGCGCAGCCGCTCGCAGTTGGTTGCTGCTGATCCCGGATACGTCGCCACACAGGTAGACGGTCTTCTGCGCGAGGTCATGCGCACCGGAAGCAAGGTCCTCCGGCGTGATGACAGTCCCGAAGAAGTCCCTGATCAAGTCATTGTCCTGCGGCATCGAAGGCGCAACCAAGATGTTGCTCGCATCCTCGATGCAGGCTTCCGCCGGTTCTGTCGTGCGCATCAGATCGAGTCCCTGACCGGAGTGTGGCCGTCGTCAGTCACAGGTACGGAAAACCTCTTGAGGCCCGTACTCCCGGGCCGTCGCGATCCTCGCCCGTACCGCTTCCAGCAGGGCTTCCAGGCCCTGCGCCCGCTGCCATTCCTCGGCCGAGTGGTGCCATGTGTGCTGTGTCGACCGGGCTTCGGGCGTACCTTCGGCGATCACGACGGTCCGCCGCCCCTTTCGGTCGGGGCCCGTGACCCACAGGTCCATGTTCCTGATGTGGAACCGCTTCGGATTGCTGCCGAAGACCTCCAGGATCCGGCCGTCGAACGTGTAGAACTCTCTGCCTGCCCTGGCCGTGGTCTCCTCGGTCATGGGGCGACGCTACACACGGGGACCCACAGCTGTCAGGCCCCCGCCAGTCAGCAGGTTCCGTTGCCGCTCCCGCCGCCGGAGGCCGGCGACGGCTCTTGCGGACGTCGCGCCCCGAACTGCTCGAAGTCCGACCGCAGGTTGATGTAGTCGAGCGCGACTCCCACGCCGCGAGCGACCCACTGAACCGTCCTCATCAGGACCTCGTCCACGTCATCCTCCTTCTACGGCATGTGTTCCCCCTTCAGAATCCGCTCCGGCCCGGAAGGTCGTGCGGTCGTCGCAGGGCAAGGGGGCGGCGTCGCGCGCCCGTGTCGTGGCTCGCCGCGGCGCGGTCCCGGGACAGCCGTCGTCACATCGGTCGGATCCGGGTGCGCAGGAGGCAGAACTCATTGCCTTCCGGGTCCGCCAGCACGTGCCAGCTCTCCGTGCCCGTCTGGCCCACGTCGGCCCGCCTCGCACCGAGTGCGAGCAGCCGCTGCAGCTCGGCGTCCTGGTCGCGGTCGGTGGGATTCACGTCGATGTGCAGTCGGAGCTTCCCGGTGCGAGGACTGCTGCTCGGGCTCAGGACGAGGGTCGGCTGCGGGCCGCCGAAACCCACCTCGGGCGGACCGATCTCGATGCTCCCGTCGTCCTCCCGGCCCAGTTCGACGTAGCCGAGGACCTGGCTCCAGAACACCGCCAGCTTCTCGGGGTCGGCGGCGTCGACGATCAACTCGCTGATACGGCATGCCATGGTCGTGAGTGTACGGAGACGAGCAGGCGCGGGGGCGTCCGTGGCCCGGCGGCCCGCCCGCCCGGCGGCCCGCCCGCCCGGCGGCCCGCCGGCCCGAGCCCAGCTCCCCGCCCCCGCCCAGCACCTCACCCGCCCCCCAGCCCTCTCAAGTCACCCCACCGCCCCACCCCTGTTGCGCCCCGCCCCGCTTCGCGCGAAGTTGCACTCGGGGGCCGATGGCAGGAGGAGACGCGTCATGGGCATCGCCACCGTGAACCCCGCGACCGGCGAGACACTGCGTACGTACGAGGCCCACTCGCCCGAGGAGGTCGAGCGGCGGATCGCCGCCTCCCACGAGGCGTACCGCCAGTACCGCACCACTTCGTTCGCCGAGCGCGCCCGCCTCATGCGCGCCGCCGCCACGCTCCTCGACGAGGACAACGAGGACATCGCCCGCACCATGACCGTCGAGATGGGCAAACCCCTCGTCGCCGCCCGCGCCGAGGCCGCCAAGTGCGCCAAGGCCATGCGCTGGTACGCCCGCAACGCCGAGCAGCTGCTCGCCGACGAGCACCCCGCCGAGAGCGACGTCCAGGACTCCGGCGCGGACATCGCCCGCGTCCACTACCGGCCCCTCGGTCCCATCCTCGCCGTCATGCCCTGGAACTTCCCGCTCTGGCAGGTGATCCGCTTCGCCGCGCCCGCGCTCATGGCCGGCAATACCGGCCTCCTCAAGCACGCCTCCAACGTGCCGAGGACCGCGCTCTACCTCGGGGACCTCTTCCGCCGCGCCGGATACCCCGAGGGCTGCTTCCAGGCCCTGCTGATCGGCGCGCGCGACGTAGAAGGTGTTCTGCGGGACTCCAGGGTCGTCGCCGCCACCCTTACCGGCAGCGAGCCCGCCGGCCGGGCTGTCGCCGCTGTCGCCGGCGACGAAGTGAAGAAGACCGTCCTGGAGCTCGGCGGCAGCGACCCGTTCATCGTCATGCCCTCCGCCGACATCGTCGCGGCCGTCAAGACCGCCGTCACCGCCCGCGTCCAGAACAACGGGCAGTCGTGCATCGCCGCCAAGCGGTTCATCGTCCACCAGGACGTCTACGACGACTTCTCCGAGCGCTTCACCGCCGCCATGAACGCCCTCACCGTCGGTAACCCGCTCGACGAGTCCACCGACGTCGGCCCCCTCGCCACCGAACAGGGCAGGACCGATCTGGAGACGCTCGTCGACGACGCGGTACGGCTCGGCGCCACCGTCCTGTGCGGCGGCCACCGGCCCGAGGAACCCCACCTCCGGAACGGCTGGTACTACCGGCCCACCGTCCTCACCGGCATCACCCCCGGGATGCGGATCCACCAGGAGGAGACCTTCGGTCCGGTCGCCACCGTCTACCCCGTGAGCGACATCGAGGAGGCCGTCACCGTCGCCAACGACTCGCCGTTCGGCCTCAGTTCCAACGTGTGGACCCGGTCGCCCGAGGACGTCGCCTTCTTCGTCCGCGACCTGGAGGCCGGCGGCGTCTTCGTCAACGGCATGACCGCCTCCCACCCCGCGCTCCCCTTCGGCGGGATCAAGCGCTCCGGGTACGGGCGTGAGCTGTCCGGCCACGGCATCCGCGAGTTCTGCAACGCGACCACGGTCTGGCAGCGCGCCTGACACCCGGGAAATCCCCAGGTATTCCCAGACACCCCGGGCATCCCCGGACACCGCCAGACGAACCAGGATGATCCTGGATGCCGCCTACCCTCGCGTCCACTCCAACAGGCGTTCCGCGGTCCAGGTGTTGACCACCCGGTCCTCCGGCACCCCGCACTCCTCCGCCCGCGCGCAGCCGAGGATCTGCCACTCCAGCTGGCCGGGGGCGTGGGCGTCCGTGTCCACCGCGATGTACGTCCCCGCCGCCACCGCGAGCCGGAGCAGCCGCCGAGGCGGATCGAGCCGCTCCGGGCGGCTGTTGATCTCGACGGCCGTCCCGGATTCGGCGCACGCGGCGAACACCCGCTCCGCGTCGAACCCCGACTCAGGCCGCAGCCGCCCGCCCGCCACCAGTCGGCCCGTGCAGTGCCCGAGAACGTTCATCAGCGGGTTGCGCACCGCCCGTTCGAGCCGACGGGTCATCGCCCCCGCCTCCATCCGGAGCTTCGAGTGGACCGAACCGACCACCAGATCGAGTCGGTCGAGCAGCTCGGGCTCCTGGTCGAGCGAACCGTCGTCCAGGATGTCGCACTCGATGCCGGTCAGCAGCCGGAACGGCGCCCACTCCTCGTTCAGCCGCGCCACCACGTCCAGCTGCTCCCGCAGCCGCTCCGGTGACAGGCCCCGTGCGACGGTCAGCCGGGGCGAGTGGTCGGTGAGCACCGCCCACGCGTGGCCGATCGCCGCCGCCGCGCGGCCCATGTCCTCGATCGGGGCTCCGCCGTCCGACCAGTCCGAGTGGAGGTGACAGTCCCCGCGCAGCGCCGCCCGCAACGCCTCGCCCCCGCTGGTGGGTTCGGCCGTCCGCAGGGACTCCTCGAGCTCCGCCTCAAGTCCTTCCAGATACTCCGGCACCCGCCCGTCGAGCGCCTCCCGCACCACCGCCGCCGTCTTCGGCCCGAGGCCCTTCACGGCCTCCAGGGTGCCGGCCGCCGCGCGCCGCTCCACCTCGCCGGCCGGCAGGGCGGCGACCGCGCCGGCGGCCGTACGGAACGCCCGCGCGCGGTACGTCGGAGCCTGGGCGCGTTCGAGCAGGAACGCGATGCGGTTCAGGGCGGCCACGGGGTCCACGGCGTACCTCCTCAGACAGTTCCCGGTTGCGGCAGCGGCGCCGGGCCGATCTCGCACCACACCGCCTTGCCCTCGCCACGCGGCTCAACCCCCCACCGCGAGGCCAGCGCGTCCAGCAGCAACAGCCCTCGGCCCGAGGTGGCCGCCTCGCCCGGGGTACGGCGGCGGGGCCAGGCGCTCGACCGGTCCTGCACCGACAGCCGGACCCGCCGCACCGGCTCGGGCAGCACCTCCAGGGTCAGTACGGCGCCCCCCTCGGTGTGCAGCAGCACATTGACGAGCAGTTCGCCGGTCAGCAGCTCGGCGTCGTCCGCCAGCTCCGGCATGCCCCAGTCGCGGAGCGCCTGCCCGACCGCCGCACGCGCGTCGGAGAGGCCCTGCGGATCGGCCTGGTGGATGTACTGGTGGATCCGCGGCGCCCGGTGCGTACCCGGGTCGGGGCTGCGCCGCAGGACGAGCAGCGCCACGTCGTCGCCCGAGCCCCAGCGCTCCCACAGTCGCTCGGACAGATGGTCGGCGAGGGCCTCCGCCTGCGGCGGCCCGCTGCTGATCGCCTCCGACAGCGCGGTGAGACCGGTCTCGATGTCCGAACCCGGCTGCTCGACGAGACCGTCCGTGCACAGCACGAACGTCTCCCCGGGGACCAGGTCGAGCCGGGTCTCCGGGAACTCCTCGTCCCCGAACACGGTCGCGATACCCAGCGGCAGCCCGCCCCGCAGTTTGGGCTGCCCGACCCGCCCGTCGGTGTGCCGGATCAGCGGCCCGAGATGCCCGGCCCGTACCGCGCGCAGGGTGCCGCTCGCCAGGTCCACCTGCGCGTACGTGCAGGTCGCGAAGCGGTTGGTGTCCAGTTCGGCGAGGAACCGGGAGGCACGCGCGAGGACCGTCGACGGGGCGTGGCCCTCGCCCGCGTACGCGCGCAGGGCGATCCGCAGCTGCCCCATGATGGCGGCGGCGTGCGTGTCGTGGCCCTGGACGTCGCCCACGACGATCCCGACCTGGCCGCGGGGCAGCGCGATCACGTCGTACCAGTCGCCGCCGACCTGCCGACCGCTCCACGCCGCGTGGTAGCGCACCGCGATCTCGCCGCCGGTGATCTCCGGGATGCGGCGGGGCAGCATCGTCGCCTGGAGGCCGGTCGCCAGCTCCCGTTCCTCGTCGAAGAGGATCGCCCGCTGGAGGGACTGGGCGACGATCGCCGCGAGCCCCAGCGCGAGGTTGCGTTCGTCGGCGTTGAAGGACGTACGGCCCCGGTAGAACAGGGCCATGCCGCCGAGCGACCGCGCCTGGGCCACCAGCGGCAGATAGCAGGCCGCACGGAAGTCCAGCCGGGCCACGTACGGCGCGAGTTCGGGGAAGCCCCGCCCCAGCGACGGGAACGACGACACGAACCGGGGCCGCCCGCTCAGAACAGCCTCGGCCAGCGGCAGCCCCCGGTCCAGTCGGCGGATCCGGAGGCCGTCGAGCACGTCGAGGGATTCGCCGCTCAGCGCGATGATGTTGAGGGACCCGTTCTCCACGAGGCCCAGCGCGAGCCCGTCGGCGCCGAGCCGGGCGAGCCCGCCGGGACCCGTCAGGGCGGCGGTCACGTCGTCCACCGTGACCGCACGCGACAGCGCGTTCGTCGTCCGCTCGACGATGCTCGTCTGGACCTCGCGCCGCTTCTCCAGCTCCTGGACGAACGCGAAGCGCGTGACCTCGGCGGTCGTGTCCCGCACGACGCCGAGGATCCGCCGCGCCCGCCCGTCCGGCGAGCGCAGGATCCGTGCCTGCACATGCGTCCAGTGGGGTGTTCCGTCGCTCTGCGGAATGGGGAAGTGCGCCGTGTACGAGACCTCTCCGCTCGTGACGGCTTCGCGTACGACGCTCTCGAGACGGCCTCGCTCCTCGGGCGAGAGCCGTGCGACGAGCGAGGCCGGACGGCCGTCGTACGCGTCCGGGGCCAGCCCGAAGACCAGCAGCCCCGACTCGTCGACATCGATGGTGCCCGTGTCGAGATCCCAGTCGAAGCTGCCGGTCCGGTTCATGGCGAGCCACTCGGCGGGCCCGATCTCGCCATTGCGCGTACGCCCGTCTTCATCGGTCATCCTCCCCATTGTCGAACCCGCACCCCTCGGACGCCATGGCGGTGACACGGCGTGGCGCGGGTTCGCCGTGGCGGGCCGTACCGCCCGGGACTGGCGGGGCATCCCGTATCGCCGACGAGGACCCGGCGCCCACGGGGCAGAATGGGCCGGTGCAGCCGTCCTACCGTGTCCTCGGTCCCTGTCAGGCCTTCCGTACCGACGACGGGACGGAGGCGGGTCTCGGCGGTGCCCGGCTCCGCGCGCTGCTCGCCGCGCTGGCCGCGACGGGTGGCCGGGCCGTCGGTACGCGCGTGTTGATCGAGCAGGTGTGGTCCGACACCGACCCGGCCGACGATCCGGGCCAGGCCCGTACGGAGGCCCTCCAGGCTCTCGTCGGGCGGCTGCGCCGGGCCGTGGGGCGGGAAGCGGTCGTCTCCGTGCCCGGTAGCGGCTACCGGCTGGCCGCCGAGCCGGACGACATCGACCTCCACCGCTTCGAGCGGCTCGCAGCCGAGGGGGCCGCCGCCCTCGCCGACGGGCACGCCGGCCGTGCGGCCGTCCTCCTCGACGAGGCCCTGGGACTCTGGCGCGGGCCCGCCCTCGCCGACCTGCCCGGCCGGGACACCGACCCCCTCGTCGTACGGGTCGAACAGCGGCACCACCAGGCCCGACGCGACCGGTTCGCCGCCGACCTGGCCCTCGGCCGGGCCACCGAGGTCCTTCCGCCGCTGGCCGCCCTCGCGACCGGGCAGCCGCTCGACGAACCCCTCCAGGCGCTGCGGATCCGCGCCCTGCGGGCGTCCGGGCGTCCGGCGGAGGCCCTCGCGGCGTACGAGGAGGTACGCGTGGGCCTCGCGGACCGACTGGGCACGGAACCGGGGCCGGAACTGCGGGCGCTGCACGCGGAACTGCTCGGGGACGCGGCCGTTCCCCGGCCGCCCGCACGCCCGTACGCCGCCGCGAGGCCGACGCCCGCTGCCGAGACGCCGGCCCCGGCCCCGTACCCCACGGCCGGTGTCCTCCCCGCCCGGCTGACCTCGTTCGTCGGGCGCGGCGGCGAGCTGGACGCGCTCGCCGCCGGGTGGGGCGAGCAGCGGCTCGTCACCCTCACCGGCCCCGGCGGTGTGGGCAAGACACGGCTGGCCCTGGAGGCGGCCGGGACGTACGAAGGGCGGGTCCGTCTCGCCGAACTCGCCTCCGTGCGCGAGGGGTCCACCGTCGCCGCCGCCGTCCTCACCGCGCTCGGCGGGCGCGGCACCCGGTTCTGGGGCGGCCCGTCCGTCCCCGGCAGCGGACCCGAGGACCCGTTCGCCGAACTCGTGGAGCACTGCGCGGGGCGGCGCCTGCGGCTCGTCCTCGACAACTGCGAGCACGTGGTCGACGCGGCTGCCGCGCTCGTCCAGGCGCTGCTGACACGCTGCCCGGGAGTGACCGTGCTCGCGACGAGCCGGGAGGCGCTGGGGGTGCCGGGGGAGGTGGTGCGGCCGTTGGGGCCGTTGCCCATGGACATGGCCTTGCGCCTGCTGGGGGAGCGGGGTGCGGCGGCGCGGCAGGGCTTCACCGTGGGGGAGGACCGGAGCGCGGCCGAGGAGGTGTGCCGTCGTCTCGACGGGCTGCCCCTGGCGATCGAGCTGGCGGCGGCGCGGCTGCGGCTGCTGTCGGTGCGGCAGATCGCGGACCGGCTGGACGACCGGTTCCGGTTGCTGACGACGGGGGCGCGGACGGTGTTGCCGCGCCAGCAGACCCTGCGGGCGGTGGTGGACTGGTCGTGGGAGCTGCTCGACGCGCCGGAGCGGGCGGTGTTGCGGCGGCTCGCGGTGTTCACGGGGGGCACGGAGCTGGCGGCGGCGGAGGCCGTGTGCGCGGGGGAGGGCGCCGGGGGCGTGTCCGAGGCCTCCGGCCGGCAGGCGGTCTCGGACACGACGGATGCGACGGACCCCGTCGACGCCCTGGATGTCCTGGACGTTCTGGGTGCCCTTGTCGACAAGTCGTTGGTCGTGGCCGAATCCGGCCGGGACGGTGAAGACACGCGGTTCCGGCTCCTTGAGACCGTGGCGGAGTACGCGGCGGAACGACTGGTGGAGTCCGGGGAGCGGACGGCGGTGGAACGGCGCCATCTCACGTACCACCGTGAACTGGCCAGGCGTACCGAACCGGAGCTGCGCGGCCCGGGACAGGTCGCCGCCATCGCCCGCTTCGAGCGCGAGCACGGCAATCTGCGCGGCGCCCTGCGGACGGCCGTCGCCCTCGGCGACGAGCAGGAGGTGCTCTGTCTCGTCCACTCGCTCAGCTGGTTCTGGCAACTGCGCAACCACCAGGTCGACGCCAGGACCTGGGCGGTCGAGGCGGGCCGGCTCGGCCCCGACCCGTTCGAAGAGCCCGTCCGCCCCGCCGGACCGCTGGACGGCCGGGTCACGGACGTTCCCCCGCCGTGGAGCGGCGAACGGCTCCGGGAGGCGCGCCGCGGCGGACACCTGTACGCGCTGGCGACCCAGGAGGTCGAGGGCGCCACCGCGCTCGAACGCCCCGAGACCCGCACCCGGCTCGCCGCGGTCGTCGCGGCGTACCGTCCGGGACTTCCGCAGACCTGCCGCCAGCCGGGCACGATGTGGCACTTCGCCCGCCTCATGACGGGGGAACTCGCCGGGCTCGACGAGATCCTCACGGCGATCGTCCAGGGCTGCCGCGACCACGCCCCCGGCTGGGACCTGGCCTTCGGCCTCCTCGTCCGCGCCAAACTCGCCGGTCAGGGCCCCGACGCCGCCGAGGCGCTCGCCCTCTTCGAGGCCGCGGGCGACTCCTGGGGGATCGCGGAGTCCCTCGCCGCCCGGGGTGAGGCCTACGAGCGCGAGGGCCGGCTGGAGGAGGCCGCCGCCGACTTCGAGCGGGCCGCGGACGCCGCCGCCCGGGTCGGCGCGCGTTCCCAGGTGCCCGTCTTCACGGCCCGCCTGGCGGCCGTACGGCTCCGGCTCCGCCCGGACGGGGACGAGGCCGCCGAACGGCTCCTGGCCGAGGCGGCCGACGGGGCGGGGGAGTGGGGCGCCGAGTCGGCGGGCTCCGCCCGGCTGCTCCTGGCCCAGCACTACGGCCACACCGGTCGTACCGACCTCGCCAGGAATCAGCTCACCCTCCTCGAAGGAGAGTTCGGGGAGGTCACGCCCGCGCTCTTCTGGGGGCTCGTCGGCGGCGCGTGGGCCTGGCTGGACTGCCTGGACGGCGTGTACGACCGCGCCGTGGAGCGGCTCGGACGGGCCGTCGACGACGTGGAGACGCTCGCCCACCTGGTCGCCCCGCACCTCGTCGTCGTCCAGTTCGCGACGGCCGCCTGGGCCCTCGGCGGGCGCGGCGGGCCGGGCGACGCCGGTACGGGCGCCAGGCTCCTCGGGGCGTACGACACCCACGCCCGGGACGACACCGGAGGCGGCTTCCGTCCCTTCGCCCCGCAGACGGAGGCCCTGATCCGGGGGCGGGCCGAGCAGAGCCTCCGGGCGGCCCTCTCGCCGGGGGAGTACGCCCGGCGGTACGCCGAGGGCGCGGCGCTCACTCTCAGGTCGGCCGCGACGCTCGTACGTCACTCGGCGGGAGCCGTACCGGATGCGGTACCGGATGCGGTGCGGGTGGCCGGACACGAGAATGGCGAGTGCCGGAAGAACACGTAGGAGGCGGCATGAACGCTGAGCCCGACAAGACGTCCCCGGGGGACTTCCCGACGCCCGACCGGTTGCTGCACGCCGGGTCGGAGGGTGAGTTCACGGCGGAGGACCTGGTCCTGGCCTCCGGCCGTGACGTGAATCCGAAGAATCTCGCCTGGGCGGAACGCCGTATGGCGGAGAGGGGTCGCGCCTCCATGGACGAGCTGCTGCCTTAGGCCTGACCCGCCGGTCCCGCCTGTACCGCCTGCCCGGGACGGACGTGACCGGCTCGGGCCTGCCTGCCGGCCTGGCAGGAGAGCGATCGGCCCCGGTCCGGCGCGTCCGGACCGGGGCTTCGGCGGTCTGTCGGGGGCCCGGTGTGTCCGTAAGCGGGTCTCCGGCGCGCCCGGATGGAGCCTCCGGTTCTCCCGTGACGGGTCTCCGGTGCGCCCGTGACGGGATCTCCGGCCGTCCCGCCCTGCCCACGGGCTTCCGCATTTATGGAACACGTTCTACCGTGGCCGCCGTCGCGCGTCGCCCCGCACCGAGGACGCCGTAGGACCGCCGCCACGGGAGGCCCCCATGCACCTCGAGTACACGCCCGCCCAGAACAGCCTGCGCGCCGAGCTGCGCGCCTACTTCGCCGAACTGGTCCCCGACGACGTCCACAGCCGGTACGCGGACCCGGCCGCCCAGAAGCGCTTCTACCGCGAGACCGTGCGCCGGCTCGGCGCCGACCGCTGGCTCGGGGTGGGCTGGCCCACCGAGTACGGGGGCCGCGGGCTGACCCCGATGGAGCAGTTCATCTTCTTCGACGAGGCGGCGCAGGCCGGCGTACCGCTGCCCCTGATGGCGCTGAACACGGTCGGCCCGACGATCATGCGTTACGGCACCGACGAGCAGAAGGGGTACTTCCTGCCGCGCATCCTCTCCGGCGAGATCGACTTCGCCATCGGGTACAGCGAGCCCGACGCGGGCACCGACCTGGCCGCGCTGAAGACCCGCGCGGTGCGGGAAGGGGACACGTACGTCGTCAACGGCCAGAAGATCTGGACGACGAACGGCGACACCGCCGACTGGGTCTGGCTCGCCGTCCGCACGGACCCCGAGGCCGCACCCCACAAGGGCATCACCATGCTCCTCGTCCCCACGAGCGACCCGGGCTACTCCTGCACCATCATCAACACGCTCGCCTCGCACGACACCACCGCGAGCTACTACGACGACGTCCGGGTCCCCGAGTCCCACCGGGTGGGCGAGGAGAACAAGGGCTGGCGGCTCATCACCAATCAGCTCAACCACGAACGCGTCACCCTGGCGGCGCACGGCACGATGGCGATCCGCGCGTTCCACGACGTGCAGCGCTGGGCCGCCGCGACCCCGCTCACCGACGGCCGGCGCGTGATCGACCTCCCCTGGGTCCGCCGCGCCCTGGCCCGCACCCACGTCCGGCTCGACGCGATGAAGCTCCTGAACTGGCAGATGGTGAACGCCGTCCAGAACGGCACCCTCACCCCTCAGGACGCCTCCGCCGTCAAGGTCTACGGCTCCGAGGCCCGCCGCGACGCGTACGCGGCCCTGATGGAGGTCGTGGCCGCCGCGGGCGCGCTCAAGGAGGGCTCGGCGGGTGCGGTCCTCCACGGCGAACTCGAACGCGGCTACCGCTCGGCCGTCATCTTCACGTTCGGCGGCGGCAACAACGAGATCCAGCGCGAGATCATCTCCTGGATCGGCCTGGGCATGCCGAGGGTCCGCCGATAGGCGGCTGCGGATCTCGCGTCGTGTCGGGCGCAAGGCCCGGCCGCCCTGACGGCCCCGGGCCCTGCCGGCTCAGGAGTCCTGGATGAGCAGCTTGCCCTGGGCGCCGTCCTCCGACACGAAGGCGGACACCTCCGGCGACGCGCCGAGTCGAGGTGGAACGGTACCCGGTTCGAGTCCAGTTGCAGCAGCCGCCGCCAGGGGCCGCCGTCCGGCCACTCGTCACCCGGGAAGAACAACGGTGTTCCGCCGATCGTGTCGCCATCGATCCGCTCGACGTAGCGGTCCCGTCCGGCAGAGGGCAGTGCTTCCAGTTCCTCATCCGTCATGGACCCGGGCTCGTCGGCGGGGCGCAGTCTCCGTCGCCGCCGCGAAGCCCACCGCCATGCCAGGATCCGCGCGCCACCCAGGGGCTCGTGCGCAGGGAAAGCCCCTTCGGAGTTCGCGGCAGCTTGCTCGCCGATTGCTCACCCGTCGTCACCAGCTCGCTGATTCAGGTTCCAGGTTCCTACCTCTTCGTGCGTAGGCCTGCAGATTTCCTCCTTTCGTGTGTATGCGCCCGGGTTTCTCTTCCTGGGCTCCGTCGGCGAGGCGAAAGTGATCAAGTTCGCGGGCAAGGATCCCGCAGCATCCCGCCGCATACCGATACAGCGAAGGTGACAGCATGCCCACCACCAAGGCGAACGACCGCGTCCAGCTCGTCTTCTCCCTGTTCGACGCCGACGGCAACGGCGTTCTGGAAGCGGACGACTTCGAACTCATGGGCAAGCGGGTCGTCGCGGCCGTGCCCGAGGCCGGCGGCAGCGCGCAGGGCAGGATGCTCGACGCCTTCCGCGGCTACTGGGAGACGCTCGTGCGCGAGCTGGACGCGGACGGCGACGGGCGGATCAGCCCCGAGGAGTTCACCGCGATCGTGCTCGCCCCGGAGCGCTTCGGCGCGACGGTCGACGCGTTCGCGGACGCTCTGGCCGCCATGGGCGACCCGGACGGCGACGGGTTCGTCGAGCGGCCCCACTTCACCGCCCTGATGACGGCCATCGGCTTCCAGCGCCCCAACATCGACGCGCTGTTCGACGCCTTCCAGCCGGTCGACGGCGACCGCATCCCCGTGACCACCTGGGCGGACGGCATCCGGGACTACTACCGCCCGGAGAAGGCCGGCATCCCCGGCGACCACCTCACCGCGGGCGGGGCCCGATGAACCGCCCCCAGCTTCCCGCCCAGGCAGGAGAGTTAGCCGAGCGGCCCGTCATCGGGCTGGCTGTGGGCCGGGGCACCGGACCCGAGGTCGCGGACGTCTTCGAGCGGGTGCTCGGCACGCTGACCGCGGGGCGGTCCCACGGCGTGACGATCGAACGCTCCCCCCGCCTCTACCATTCCTACGTCTCGCTCCGCACCGAGCGGGACGTGGCCAGGATCAAGGCACTGACCGCCGAGGACGCGGACCACTACGAGCGGTTCTGCCGCGAACAAGCCGCGCGGGGCACCAGGGCGGTCTTTCGTACCGCTGTCAACGCCCAGTCCCTCTACCTCGTCCGGCAGCGGCTGCGCGCCGTGAAGGTCGACCTGCTCACCGACGCCGGGCGCTCCCTGCTCCTGGTACGGGACCAGGCCCAGGGTTTCTACACGGGCACCAACCGGCACGCACCCGGCGAGGTCACCCGCACCATGACCTTCAGCCGCGAGATCACCGAGGCCGTCGTCACCTACGCCCTGCGGCGCGCCCGGCAGGAGTGGCCGGACGGGCGCCTCGACCGCATCGTCCTGGCGTACAAGTTCCACCTCCTGGACGGCGCCCTCGATGCCTGGGTGACCGAGCTCGCGGCCCGGCTCGGCATCCGCATCGACCTGTTCCAGCCGGACACGGTCAACCGCAACCTGATCGCACACGGCCTGCCCGCACGCACGCTGGTCGTCGCCGGGAACGAATGGGCCGACATCATGCACGTCGTGCTGCTCGACCGGTTCGGCTCCGACCGGCAGGAGAACCGCTGTACCGAGAACGTCTTCCTCGATCCCGGGACGCGCGGGCTCGTCGAGTACCAGACGGTGCACGGGTCCGCCGACGACCTCGCGGGGCAGGACCGGGTCAACCCGGTGGCGACCATCCGCGCGGCGGCGCTCGTCGCGGAACGCCACGCCGGACGCCCCGGCGCGGTCCGGGCCACCGAGCGGGCCCTGCGCGCCCTGGAGGAGAGGAGTGTGCGCACTCCGGACCTCGGCGGGCGGCACTCCACCACCGCCGTGGTCGACGCCCTGCTCGACGTGCTCGACGCGCCCGAGGCCGACGGGCCACCGAAGGACGCCGCCCTGGTCGGCGAAGCATGACCGGCGAGAACCCGGAGGGGACCGTCCTGGTCGTCGTGGACCTGCAGAACGACTTCTGCACGGGGGCGACGGCCATGGCCCGCTACGGCAGGGACCCCGCTGCCCTGGACAAGGCCGTCGCCGGCTGTGTCCGGGCGGTGGCCCGGGCCCGCGAGCTGGGCGTGGAGGTGGTCTTCGTCCGGTTCGTCGGCGACCCCGAGCACCAGGGGGCCGGCTGGCGGCTGCGGGACCGGACCCTCGGCAAGCGGCCCAAGTGCCTGGAGGGCTCATGGGGCGCCGGGTTCCACGCCGTGACCCCGGCGCCGGACGAGCGGGCCTTCACCAAACGCGCCTGCTTCGACGCGTTCCTCGCCGAGGGCTTCGAGGGGCACCTCGCCGCCCGGGGCGTGAGACACCTGGCCCTCGCCGGGCTGTACGCGGACGTGTGCGTGGACTCCACCGCCCGCACGGCGTTCCAGAAGGGCTTCCACGTGACCCTCCTGACGGACTGCACCACCTCGCTCCATCTGCCGTACGACGACGTGCAGCGGTTCATGCGGACCGTGTACGGCGCCCGGACCACCACCACGGACGACCCGCGGGCATGGACCACGCCCATGTCCCCGACCGAGGAGGAGCCGTGCGCACGTCCGCCGCGCTGAACCCCGGTGTCACCCAGGGCGTGGGACGCACCGCCCTGCTGGTGGCAGCCGCCCGCGCCATCGAGACCCACCGACCCGACGCCCTGGCGCGGGACCCGTTCGCGGAGGCCTTCGTGCGCGCGGCACCGGTCTCGGCCGACTGGCCGGTGCACCCGGAGCAGGTGCCCGCCGGAGAGGCGGACCCCCTGTGGGGCCGGCTCGGCCGGTACTTCGGCCTGCGCACCCGCGTCCTGGACGATCACCTGCTCCGCTCGGCCCACCGAGGCGTTCGGCAGGTGGTGGTGCTGGGAGCCGGCCTGGACTGCCGGGCGTTCCGGCTCGACTGGCCGCCGGGCTGTGTGGTCCACGAAGTGGACACCGCCGAGGTACTGGCGTTCAAACAGGCCGTACTCGACCGGACCGGCGCCCGCCCCACGGCCGAGCGCCGGACCCTCGCCGCCGACCTGCGCCTCGACTGGGCCGAGGCACTGCTGGACGTCGGCTTCGACCCCACCGCTCCCACCGCGTGGCTCGCCGAGGGGCTGTTGCTCTACCTCCCCGCGTCGGCCGAGCGGCGACTCGTGGCCACGATCGCCCGGCTGAGCACGCCGGGCAGCTCACTGGCGTACGAGATCAAGGAGATCTCCGAGTCACCCCGGGTGCGGGCCAACCCGGTGTACACCCGGGCGAGAGAGCGGATCGGCATCGACCTGCTCGCCCTGTTCAGCAGCGAACCACGCCCCGACACGGCGGGTGAACTCGCCGAACGGGGCTGGACGGTGGCCGTTCGCACCCCGTACGACTACTCCCGACGACATGGCCGCGGTCCCCTCCCGGAACCCGGCGACGCCCTGGCCGCCAACCGCTGGGTCTTCGCTCACCTCGCTCGACCGCCCGGGCCCCAGCGGGCACGGAGTGCGGAGTGGGCGAGTGCTCGGACCGCGGCCGGGGAAGGCTCGCAGGCGTTCGGCAGGTCGATCCGGACCGTCCGGTCGCAGAGCCGCTCCACCTGTGCGGGGTCGTGGGAGACGAGCAGGACCGGGCGGTCGCCCCGAAGCGCCGCCACGGACTCCTCGACCGTGTAGCGGCTTCGCGCGTCCAGGGCGCTGGTCGACCCGTCGAGCAGCAGGGCCGCCGGTTCGAGGGCGAGGGCCCTGGCCAGGCACAGCCGCTGACGCCGCCCTTTGGAGAGCGTCTGGGCAGGCGTGTCCAGACGGTGGGAGACCTCGCTCCACAGGCCTGCCTCGCGAAGCGCCTGCTCCACGCGGTCGTGCAGCTCCGTCCGGGACGCCCGCACCAGGTGACGGAGGTCGAACAGGGCGTTGTCCAGGTTGCCGCCCGGGGGTCTCCGCGTAGCAGTGACGGACAGAAGCCGGCGTTCATGGCGCGTGACGGACAGAAGCCGGCGTTCATGGCGCGTGACGGACAGAAGTCGGCGTTCATGGGCGGTTGCGGCAGCCGGAGCCGGTCAAGGAATCACGCCTCCTGCTTCGCCTCGATCTCGGCGATGAGGCCCTCGATCAGGACCTTGATCTCGTCGCGGATCGGACGGACGGCCTCGACGCCCCGGCCGGCCGGGTCCTCCAGGGCCCAGTCGAGGTACGTCTTGCCGGGGAAGACCGGACAGGTGTCGCCACAGCCCATGGTGATGACGTAGTCGGACGCCTGAACGGCCTCGGCGGTCAGGACCTTCGGCTTCTGGTCGGAGATGTCGACGCCGACCTCCCACATCGCCTCGACCGCGGCCGGGTTGAGCTGGTCGCCGGGAATCGAACCGGCGGAGCGGACCTCGACGCGGTCGCCGGCCAGGTGGCCGAGGAATCCGGCGGCCATCTGGGAGCGGCCCGCGTTGTGGACGCAGACGAAGAGCACGGTGGCGAGCGGAGTGGTGGTCATCGGTTCTTCCTTGCCGGCGAGAAGTCAGCCCCGGCTGGTATCAGTGGCGAGTGATGTGACAGTATCAGGCCATGATGACGTCAGTCGATACTGATCTGATCAGGGTTCTGGCCGATCCGCTCAGGCTCCGGATCGTGACCCTGCTCGCCCGCGAGACCCTCTGCACCACTCACCTCGTCGAGGAGACGGGTGCCAAGCAGACCAACCTCTCCAACCACCTGCGCGTCCTGCGCGAGGCCGGTGTCGTGGAGACCGAGCCCTGCGGACGTTTCACGTACTACCGCCTGAAGCCGGACGTCATCGCCCAGCTCGCCGGCCAGTTCGCCGACCTGGCCGAGTCCGCCCGTACCGCTGCCGAGAACAAGAGGGCCTGTCCGTGACCTCCACCCAAGCGCCCGCTCCGGCGGCGGAGCCCTCGGTCGTCGCGAAGCTGTCGACGCTCGACCGCTTCCTCGCCGTCTGGATCCTCCTCGCCATGGGCCTCGGCCTCGGGCTCGGGCGGCTGATCCCGGGCCTGAACGACGCCCTGGCCGAGGTCGAGATCGGCGGCATCTCGCTGCCCATCGCCGTCGGCCTGCTGGTCATGATGTACCCGGTCCTCGCCAAGGTCCGGTACGACCGCCTCGACGCCGTCACCGGCGACCGGAAGCTCATGGTCTCGTCGCTCGTCATCAACTGGATCGTCGGCCCGGCGCTCATGTTCGCCCTCGCGTGGACCTTCCTGCCGGACCTTCCCGAGTACCGCACGGGCCTGATCATCGTGGGCCTGGCGCGCTGCATCGCCATGGTGATCATCTGGAACGACCTGGCCTGCGGCGACCGCGAGGCCGCCGCGGTGCTCGTCGCCCTGAACTCGGTCTTCCAGGTCCTCGCCTTCGGCGTCCTGGGCTGGTTCTACCTCGACCTGCTCCCCGGGTGGCTGGGCCTCGGCGCGGGCGAGACGCTCGACATCTCCATGGGGAAGATCGCCCTGAACGTCGTCATCTTCCTCGGCGTCCCGCTGGTGGCCGGGTTCCTCACCCGCCGGATCGGTGAGAAGCGCCTGGGCCGGGAGTCGTACGAAGCGACGTTCCTGCCGAGGATCGGACCGTGGGCGCTCTACGGGCTGCTCTTCACGATCGTCATCCTCTTCGCCCTCCAGGGGAAGACGATCACCTCGCAGCCGCTGGACGTCGCGCGGATCGCGCTGCCGCTCCTCGTCTACTTCGCCGTCATGTGGTTCGGCACCTTCGCGCTGGGCAAGACCATCGGCCTGCGCTACGACCGCACGGCCACCCTCGCCTTCACCGCCGCCGGCAACAACTTCGAACTCGCCATCGCCGTCGCCATCGCCACCTTCGGAGTGACCAGCGGACAGGCGCTCTCCGGAGTCGTCGGCCCCCTCATCGAGGTCCCGGTCCTGATCGGACTCGTGTACGTGTCGCTGCTCTGGCGGAAGAAGTTCGCCCCTGCCCAGCAGTAGCCCTGCCGTGTCGCCACTCCCCGCCGTGCCCCTCCGGCGGGGCGAGGCGCGGCCGTATGAAGGGAAGTCAAGGAGATGAGCAAGGCACTTGACGTCGTCGTGATCGGCGGCGGTCAGGCGGGGCTTGCCGCCGGCTATCACCTGCGGCGACTCAGCGGCCTCGATTTCGCCGTCCTGGACGCTCAGCCCACGCCGGGCGGGGCCTGGCAGCACACATGGGACTCGCTGCACCTCTTCTCGCCGACCGCCTACTCGTCTCTGCCCGGTCGTCTCATGCCGCCGCGGCAGGGGAAGGCCTACCCCGACGCCTGCCACGTCGTCGAGTACCTGACCGACTACGAGCAGCGCTACGAGCTCCCCGTTCATCGGCCCGTTCGAGTTCATGCGGTTCGCCGCGACGGCGATCACCTTCGTGTCGAGACCGACGCCGGTACCTGGCGCGCCCGTGCCGTCGTCAGCGCCACGGGAACGTGGTCACGGCCGTTCCTTCCCTCCGTCCCGGGCCGCGGCGTCTTCCAGGGGCGGCAGCTCCACACCGTCGAGTACCGCACTCCCGGCGAGTTCGCCGGAACGCGGATCGTCGTCGTCGGAGGCGGGAACTCGGGAGCGCAGGTAGCCGCCGATCTCGCGTACGGCACCGACCTCACCTGGGTCACCCAGCGACCCGCGCGGTTCCTCGCCGACGACATCGACGGCCGTGCCCTCTTCGACCACGCCACCGCCCGACGCCGTGCCCTCGACGAGGGCCGCGCGGACGCAGGGGGCGTGGCCTCGCTCGGCGACATCGTCGCCGTACCGCCCGTGCGTGAAGCCCGTGACGCCGGACTCCTGAAGGCGCAACCGATGTTCACGCGGCTGACGAGGACCGGCGTCGAATGGGCCGACGGTACGCGCGCCGACGCCGACGCGATCATCTGGTGCACGGGCTTCCGCCCCGCGCTCGCCCATCTCGCTCCGCTCGGGCTCCGGGGGTCTCGCGGACGCATTCCCACCCAGGGCACGGAAGTCGTCGGAGAACCCCGCCTCCATCTGCTCGGGTACGGCGACTGGACCGGCCCGGCTTCGGCCACTCTCGTCGGCGTCGGCCGTCCCGCGCGCGAGGCCGCTCGGAATATCGAGGCCCTTCTCCGATGAGGCGGTCGCGGGTGAGCGGATGGTGAATGCGTGACGGATATCGACCCCGTGATTCGCCGTGGGATCTTGTCGGCTCGTCCGGTGTCCGGACGGCAACTCCGGTGGCGGGCACACCGATCGAGGACGCGAACGAGGCGCACTGTGTGCCCTGCGCCCCGTGGCGCCTGATCGACCTCGACGAGGAAGAAGGGGGCCTCCCCGGTGCACAGAGCACCGGGGAGCCCCCCTTCCTCATTCACTCAGGCCGCAGACGGTCAGCTGACGTGTCCCGATTCCGCCGGGAACTCCGGCGGCCAGGGCCCACGCGGGTCGTACAGCGGCTGCCGTTCGCCCATCAGGGCGTACTCCGCCTCCCGCCAGCTCGGATGGGCGCAGACGACGAAGCCTTCGCCGTCCGGATCCAGCACCCAGGTGTAGGCGGCGTCCTCCGCCGGATCGCCATGACGTGCGCTGAGCACGCCGAACTCTGCGGTGGACGCCCACCGGATGTGGAGCCCGTTCCGGTAGAGGGGCTTGAGGAACATCAGTTTCACAAGCCCGAAGCAGACCTCGACCCTCGGCGTGGTCCCGTCCACCAGTGTGGCCTCACTGATCAGCAAGAGCTGCCGGTGCGACGGGAGGAACCCGCTGACTCTGGGGAAAGCCCCCTCCCGGACGAGATCCTTCATCTCCCCATCAGTCGACCGGCGTTCCGTTGGCGTACGTGAAGCGCTTCGGGTAGACGCGCACGACCTTGCCCTCCGAGTTGGTCATCCACCACTCGATGGAGTCCCAGGTGCGGTACTCCATCCGGGTGGCCGCACGGAGTCTGGCCATCTCCCATGCCGTTCCGAAGCCACCCTTCTGAATCGCGTTCCAGTCGCCGACCGCGATCCCTTCTCCTCGCTGCAGAAGCAGGTTCAGCGCCTCGTCGGCGTCCTTGGCGCCCGCGACACCGTCCAGGGACACCGAGATCTTCACGTGGGGATTGACCACTGCTCGCTCCACTCCCACCGTCCACAGGGCACGAGTCCCCATCCCCATGCTGGCCGGCATCTCGGTGCCGTACACCTTGTTGTTGAAGGTGTCCGCGGCGCCGCCGATGGACTTGGCCAGTTCGTCGGAGTAGGGGTTGACTCCGAGGACGACGTGATCGCCGTCCTTGACTATGTCCTTGAGGACCTCCTGGCACTTCTTGACGATGTCGTCGTCGGCCGACGCGGCGGAGAACGCCGCGAGCTTGAGGGGCGCGGTGCCCGCGAGCTCGCACGCCTCGCCGACCTTCCGGAAGATCCGGCTGATGATGCCCTGGACGGCGGCCTCGGTCAGGCCGACGGTGCGGAGCGCCTTGAAGGCGTCCATGAACCCGATGCCCGTCCTCATGGCGGCGTCGAGCGCCATCACCGTGGCCTTGCCCGCCCTGAAGAGCGGACCCGCGACGAACCAGCTCGCCGCCCAGGCGCAGTCGCCCCAGCTGCCGCCCGACACACCCGGGGTGATCAGCTTGGCGCAGCCGATGAAGTCGCCGAGGAGGATGTCGACCGGGTCGATGCCCGAGTTGAACTCGGTCATCGACAGAGTGGTGGTGAGCCGCTCCGTCTTGGGATCCGACACCTCGCGGCCGAGGTAGACCGTGTCCGCCTGCGGGCAGGTGCCCACGTAGCTGTCCGGCAGGGAACCACACATGTACAGGTCGACGTGCGACTTGTAGGTGATGTCGGCAGTGATCCTGCAGTCCCCGATGTGGATGATCGGGTTGCAGTTGTCCTTCTTGACGTTCTTCGGCTCACCGATGTACTCGATGTGGTCGAGCACCGCCCACACATCGCTGATCCCGGTGGTGACGCCCTGCGAGATCTGCTCGTTGTTGCCAGTCTTCTCGGTGCGGTCGGCGGCGTCCTGGGCCTCCTCCGCCGCGTCCCTGGCGCCGGCCGCGGCCTTCTCGGCGGCCGTCGCGTCCGTCTCCGCCT